>NZ_JAIXSV010000075.1 GCF_027484505.1 Asticcacaulis sp. | reverse complement strand
CGCCCGCCTTTTGCCCGACCAGCCGCGCACTCATCTGTGCCCGACCGTGGCTGCGCCACATCCCACCCACAGCCCGCAGCATACGATCCGCCGCCGATCCCTGCGTGGAATCGCCCGCCTTGCCTTCACGGCCCTTCAGAGCCTGACCCAAAACCTGTATAGCCATTCTAACGCCGACCTATGCCAATATGCGCCGTCTATAGACCGGTTTGCCGCTCAAAAGCCACAGCGTTTTACGAAATGTGCGCGGGATACAGACGTTGCAAATGCTTTATATAAACGTTCAAATTTTTACATACAAACGTTCTAACACACAGTCAGTTTAATCATTCTGACTGGTGATAGTCATGACCGTCTTTACCTTCAACCGTGTGCGCCTTGCCGCACAAACCGCACTGATGGGCAGCCTGGCCCTTCTGAGCCTGAACGCCACTACGGCCCACGCCGAGGCCGCAGCGACCGCCGCCGAAGCGCCTGCCGATGCCTTGCCGGAAATCGTCGTGACGGCACAAAAGCGCGAAACCCGGCTGCAAAAGACACCGATTTCGATTTCGGTGATGAACAAGGACGATTTCAGCAACCGCCATGCGCAGTCTCTGGCCGATCTCGGCGACGGGGCCATTCCATCGCTGCGCGTCGCACCCTTCTTCTCGCGCAGTTCGGCCCTGACCATCGGCATGCGCGGCGTGGGCAGCATGGGCGATGCCAACCAGCCCAGCCGCGATCAGGGCGTCGGCGTCTATGTGGACGGCGTCTATATGGGCCGCGCGCAGGGCCTCGGCATGGCGCTGCTCGACATCGAGCGCGTCGAAGTGCTGAAAGGGCCGCAGGGCACCCTGTTCGGGCGCAATACCGAAGGCGGCGCCATCAGCATCGTGACCAAAAAGCCCACCGGCGTCTACGGCATGAACACCACTTTCGGCCTGTCAAACTTCAATGGCTACAAGCTGGAATCGCACCTCAACCTGCCGGAAATGCATAATGTCAGCGTAAAGGCCGATCTGGTCCTGTCCAAGCGCGACGGCACGGTGAAGAACCCCCTGGACGGCGCACCGGATTTCAACGCCTATGACAAGGGCGGCGTGCGCCTTGAAGCCCTGTGGCGGGCCAGCGAAAGCGTCAGTGTCGATTATGCTTTCGACGCTTCGCGCGATGCCAGCACGCCCTATTTTGTGCAGCTTCTGAGCAAGGGCAGCCTGCCGCTGGCTCCGCTGACCCCGACCCAGCCCGACCGCGCCAAGAGCGCTCTGATCGGCGTGCCGATGCAGCACAGCGTCGGCAATACCAGCGGCCATACACTGGTCATTGACTGGAAGCTATCGGACGGCCTGAAGGTGAAATCCATCAGTTCGTATCGCAAGCTGACGCAGTCGCAGTTCGACAACGGCTCCACCGCCCTGTCGGTATTCGCGCCCAACGGCAATTTCAGCCGCTACAGCCTCGCCAATTTCGACCAGAGCCAGTACAGTCAGGAAATCCAGCTGATCGGCGACAGCGCGCAGTTCCACTATGTCGGTGGCGCCTTCTTCTACCATGAATCGGTGGCCGACGACGCCTGGGCCCCCAACACGCTGCAATGGAACGCCACCGGGACAGGCTATGCCATCCTGCCGTCTCCGGTGAACGCTACCCCCTTCCCCGACCGCGCCTCGACGGCGAAAACCGACAGCGCCGGTCTGTTCGGGCAACTGACCTGGACCCCGGACGCGTTTGACGGCAAGGCACACCTCACCATCGGGGCCCGCTATACCGAGGACAAAAAGCGAGGCGAACTGCTCAAGGTCAACGGAGCCATCCCGGTGGTCAATGGCGTCGCCGCTATCCAGCATCTTGACGCCAAATGGGACCGCATCGACCCGATGGTGACGGTCGCCTATGACGTGACCAGCGACATCAATCTCTACGCCAAATGGAGCACGGGCTATAAGGCTGGCGGAGCCAATTCGCGCTCGCTGACCTACCGGGCGTTCGGTCCGGAAAGCGTCGAGGCGCGCGAAATTGGCCTGAAGTCGGAATGGTTTGACCGCAGCCTGCGCGTCAACCTCGCCGCCTATGACAGCGACTATAAGGATACCCAGATCGACTTCAACGCCGTCATTCCGGGCAATACGCGCGGCACGCTGGAAACCACCAATGCGGCGGGCACGGCCAAGCTGAAAGGCGTCGAAGCCGATATCACCTATCGTCCCTTCCGCGGCCTGATCCTGGGGGCCACCTACGCCACCAACTCGACCCACCTGCCCAAGGCCCCGAACCCCTTCGTCGCCGGCAACCCGCTGGTCGCGGTCTATCCGCTCTACGCGCCGAAAAACGCCTACAGCGTCACGGTGGACTATAGCCGCCCGGTTGGCAGTGCCCTGTTCAAGGCTCACCTCGACGCCAATGGTGCCAGCGGTCAGAACACCAGCTCCGCCGACCCGACGCGCAGCGACAATTCGCTGATTGTCAACGGCCGTCTGGCCCTCGCCAATATCGCCCTGCCGGGTCAGAACACCGCGCTGCAACTGTCGCTTTGGTCGCGTAACCTGACGAACGAAAAGCACGTCTTTATGCGTAACTTCAACGCCGCCCTGGGCACCTACGGCATCTATAACGAGCCGCGCACCTACGGCATCGAAGCCAATATCAGCTTCTAAACCCCGTCCAGCCGGGGCGCCACATGCGTGCCCCGGTCCCCTTTTCCCTGCAAAACCTATCTGCGAAAGCCAACCATGTCCAAACCCGTCCGCGCCTTAAGTCTGTGCGCCGCCCTCCTCTTCGCCGCTGCGGCCCCGCAGGCCTTGGCCCAAGCCTCCACACCGGTTGCGACCGAAGCCCGCTCGCGCCTGATCGCCATTGAGGGTAGCAACAATTTCCGCGATATCGGCGGCTACAAAACCGCCAACGGCCGCGAAGTGAAATGGGGCATCCTCTACCGGTCGGCCGCCATGAACCGCATCACCCCGGCCGGCTTTGCGCAGTTGAAAGCGCTGGGGATCAAGACCAATGTCGATTTCCGCGCCACACAGGAACGCGCCAGCGCCCCGGCCGT
>NZ_JAIXSV010000153.1 GCF_027484505.1 Asticcacaulis sp. | reverse complement strand
CGGTCTCGGCGCGGCGGGCGGTGAACAGAGTCTTCATAAGAAAGGTCTCCTTGGGCTGAGCGCGGTCAGTGCGCCCAAGCCAAGGTTGGCTCTTCGGGATTCTCCGGAGCAAACAAACTCTACGGAACAGAGTACGTTTAAGCGCATTTTAAGAGTTGGGCTTCAAGCGTGTGCGATTCGGTGAACCCTTGTCCCGCTAATGGGACAAGCTACGGAAATTACTCCGACATTTTGCCACTAGATGTCCCGAATTCGGGACGTGGCTCGCGATCGGGCAAAAACCGATTCGATCATCCGCCTCTACAGGCCTATAACCGCCTGTTAACGACAACACCGCTCGGCAGGATCTGAGAGGTTGGGACGATTCATTCGTCACCAGGGGGCAACGAGGCGTTAATGGAACACGGAAGCCGAGAGTGGAGCTGGAATGTCTCTGAAGGCTATTTTCGCCTTATAACTGAGTGCATTCGCCTCTTCTCGAATAGCAGGATGGAATTCTCCGGGCTCGAAAAAATTATCGACACCCGCTCTGCTAGTGCGAGCGAGTTGCATAAACTCTATCGACCTGAAGACATGAAGAAGCACCTTGAGATCATCCCCACCGACGGGAGCGTCCCGCTCAAGGTTACGATTCTCGAATCCAGCTATGACGCCATCGACGATTCTATTCCATCGTTAGAAGAAGTTTTGGGCGACAGCGTTAGTTTCGCTAATGCTATATCTCTTCTCCTCTTTGACCTTGTTGTTGAGGAGAATAGAACTGAGTTCGTAACGAAGTTTAACCTGTCGATGCTTGACGCGAAAGCGTATAAGGGCGCCGCAAAGCGCGCAGACGGAAAGGTTGTACCTATCCGTTAGCCGCTTTGGCTTCATCCACAGCTCATTTTAGGTTGCAAAATGGGACGCTGAATGGTTACTTTTCCCTGTCCTGAACAGGGGGTTTCGTATGCAGTTAGTACCCACTGCGGAGCGATCCGCGGACGAGTGCGGCAGCGCAGAAGTCGAGTACGCCGACTTCTTGGGCGCCATTATCAAAGAACGAAGGCTGAGCTATCGGGATATCGAGGCAGCATCGGGGCGGAGGCTGACAAAGAGCCGTCTTGGAAGGATCTTCAATGAGGACAGATCCAAGCGGTCGCCTATCAAACTGCAGGAGGTTTACGTGCTCCTGAGTGTCCTCCAGGTGGAATACTACCAAGCCGCGTTGTCGATCGAGTTGATCCGGCAGTATCCGCAGGCGGAGCACGACACGTACACGAATATCGCTATGATGGTCTCGAATGCACTTCGTGGACTACCGGAAAAGATATTCGACCTTTTGGCGATGATAGACGGCTTAGAAGCGTCCGATATTTATCCGACGCACGGTAGGCACATCCAACAGGTGGTACTGGAGCGGTTAGAATTGGATTATCGTGGATACGCACAGAGGAAAGACGAGCGCATCGGGCTCAGTGCCGTATCCAATTTTTGATTAGCAAGGGTCGCAACCCAATTAAGCTCGCGAGATAAGCGTAATTGGCTCCGCGAGCCGGCCGTTGAGCGATAGCTCCGGTCTCCATCTCCGAAATCATTGCGGACATTTTTACCCCAAGTAGGCTGCTTGAAAGCCCGAGGGCGGGGCCGCCTCGCAATACCCGAAAGCACGAGGAATGGGATTCGGGGCAAGCTGGCAAGCCAGATCAGGCCGATAGGCGTGGTTTCGGAACACCTCAGATTTGCTTTCTATATAATGCTATAACCCATTGATATTAAAACTAATGCGGAGACGTGATGCCCGATAGCACGAGGGTTCTGAATGGCTCTCAGGGATCTGGGTAAAGCCCTCATAGGTGGCTGGTAGGGGCATCGGCAGCTCTGTTCGCGCGCGAATCGGGGGCTTCCCGCTCGTCCCAGCAGCTGGGACGCTTCAAACGGGCGGCGGCCGCAACCACGCGATACCTGAAAGCACGAGGATCGCGATAGACGCGCTACCCGAAAGCACGAGCCCGGATCGACGAGATACCCGAAAGCACGAGCTTTTTCGGGATGGGATACCCGATAGCACGAACCAAGAGCGCAGACCGGCCGCAGACTCGGTGTCTATCGTCATCGAGAGCCTAGGTGGCGGTCCGAAGTGACCGACTTCAGGGGCTGATTGAAACCAGGAGACCCGAGCAGAGCGAAACCAGCGGCCAAGGGCCGTTAAGGTTAGATCGATCTGAAGGCGCTGAAACAAGCTAGTCTTCAGACACCGCGAACAAACGAACGCAAATTGCGCCAATCTTTGCGCCACGGCTTTCGTTTGCCTGCACGGGCTCCGCTACTGGAGAACCGAACGATGGCTCGTGCCGTAAACCCTGGAAGGGGCCTGCGCAAGTTTGACCAAGCTTCCGCAATGGCGGACGCATACAGCGAGCGGTTCGATAGCCTTAGGATGGATGCGTCGCCTGGAAAGGTGCTGCTCGCTCTCAAGCGATCCGCTAGCTACCAGCGGTTTCCACTTCGGGTCATCACATTGATCGACCTGCTTTTTTCCTGGACGAAGCCGCAGGACTGGCAATCGGGCGGCTCACCAATCGTATGGCCGAGCAACGCGCTCTTGGCAGAAAAGCTCGGCATCGGTGTCCGGCAGGTCCAGAACATCCTCAAACAGGCGCAGCAGCTCGGGCTGATG
>NZ_JAIXSV010000195.1 GCF_027484505.1 Asticcacaulis sp. | reverse complement strand
GAGAGGATCGGTCGCAAGCGCCGACAGAAATTTTCTTTCGCACACTGTTATTCAAGATATTCAACCGGATAGAAACTTGGTATTCCCTTGAGCGCGAGCTCGGGCCCCTCAGCTGGCAGTCGTGTGACCTGAATCGGATATCCAGCATCCTCGACCGGGAAATATCTCTCGGATCACGGATATATTCCGCAGCTTACATCATGCCGTCCCCAAATTTTGGACATAAGCGTAAGCATGCCAATCATCTAGCCTTGCTTGCCCGCATGATCGACGATGGGCTGCCAGGCCGTTTGGCGCGCGCGCCGTCCCTTGCCGCAGCTTATCAGATGATCCTAGCCTACCCCGGTCTGGGTCCATTTCTGGCATTTCAGTATGTAATCGATCTCAATTATTCGACGCTAATCAATTTTGATGAGTCCGACTTTGTGGTAGCCGGGCCTGGTGCTCTCGATGGCATCTCAAAGTGCTTTCAGAACGGTGACAGGCTTGACGCAACAGCGGTTATACACGCAATGACCGACCGGCAGGACGAAGAGTTCGCGCGCCTTGGCCTTGATTTCAGGGGGCTCTTCGGCCGTCGGCTGCAGCCGATCGACTGCCAGAATTTATTCTGTGAAATCTCCAAATATGCTCGACTCGCGCATCCAGAAGTCGCAGGCGTGTTAGGGCGCACACGAATTAAACAGCAGTACCGTGCAAAAATATTTGAAGCGACTAAGCCGCCATATTTTCCGCCAAAGTGGAAGCTAGAGGTTCGCTTACCTGAAATGGAACCCTTACCGACAGCAGAGCGTGCGATATCGGGCGTCCAAATGCAGCTCTTATGAGGTGCGAGCCGTTACTGGGACCGACGACGCCAACCAAGCCCGATAGTCCAGCTGGTTATCTCCTCCTAGAGACCGGAAGGTGAGCGCCCTATTGACCATATCGACGGCAACGATACCACCATTCTCGTCACGTAGTCTGTGGTAGAAATCATAGCCATCGCGAATAGCATTCTCCCAATCTTGCTTTGGATTTTTATAGACCTCGTGACCGATGCATAGCTCATGAAGACGCCGTAGAAACTCGAAATTCAAAGCTCCCTGGAGGTTGTAGGGCGAGCCCTGGGTCTTTTCATTGGCCTTATGGAAATAGTCTTCAAACTCCTCGGCTCGCTGGTGGATTTCGAGGATAACCGCCTCTTCAAGAATTTTAGCGCGCCCACCATCTTCCACTCGATCAATCTCCGGCAATGATCGGCGCTTGCGACCCATAAACGCGCGTAGGTTGGGCGACCAACCTAAATGGACAGCGAAGGCCACATGAATTACGTCATGGAAACGATAACCATCACCCTCGTGATCATTGTCTGTAAGTGGATCGCCAAGTTGTTTGACGATTCCTTCCGCATTGACCCAAAACATGTTTGACCGTTGATCACCCCAATCAACGAAATGGACCTCAAAATAGTCCGGAAATTTTTCATTGGCGTTTGGGTTTTCGCTGTCATGTCTCGGACAGCGAGTATTACTCGGGTTACGAAAACTTGCCTTTTCTTGTGTAAGCCTCAGTATGTCTGCCAGAGTCAAACTATAAATACTTGCAAGTGCTGAAAGATGCCATACAATTGCACCCAACGCATCGACTGGATCTTTGGGCCGCACCTCATGATTAAGGCCCATTTCTATATTGGGTAGGAAATCACGGCTAAGCTGAGCGGCCAGCTGCTGAAGAACTGCGGCGCAAACATTACGAAGCTCATGCCCCTCAGTCCGTCGAGTGATGAAGGCGATTTCCTGATAGTGATCGACCGGAGGATCGGAAAGACCACGATAAGGTCCAGCGACCTTCAAGAATTTTTTACATTTCCTTTTGCCAAGCTCTTCCTGTACCCGCCGGTCGTCGCGCCTACTCCCGGTGAGTTGCTTATGGAGCGTATCGATATCCGCGCCGAAAATGTCCTGTGCGCGCGGGTCCTCAAGGCATTGTGCAAGCATGATTGCGTACCAGATGGCATCGCCAATCTGCTCCCGCAGTTCGCCCCGAACCAAAACTCGCTCTGCCACATTGCGTTCCGGTGAGGCCAGCATATCCTTTTTAAGGGCCGCCAGCACTGACCCTATCTCACCCACCAACCCAAGCGTCGCGATCCGCTCTCGTTGTGACCTCGGTTTCGTGCTTGACTCGTCAGTTCGCGCGACAAACGCATAAAGTTCCCTCACATTCATGACACCACCTAGGCTTTGAAGTATCGCGGATTGTCCCAGTCCGCTGGGTCACCGACCAAACCGAGTGGTCGACTTAAGTCGATGAGGGCGTACAGTTCCCCAAGAAGTGTGACATCCTTTGGACACTTATGGCCTCGGCCCACGGGAAAGAGAGGAAGAAGATGTGCCGGAACTCGAGGGCCGCATTTTCCCCAATACGTGTAACTCTGGGTCACCAAAACGCGATTAACCTTCGTGTCCGTTGCAACATGTCCGCCATTATTCTGCGGAGCCCCAGATATATAATGCATCGATGTGTCGAAAGACCATCCGGAACAGCCTGGTTCGTTTCGGTAGGTACGATCGCCGACCATTTGCATTTTCGGCCCGGGTATTTGAGGCCGCTTTCGGGCAAATCTCTTATCGCTCCAATATTCGTCGAAGGTCAGGGCTTCATCGACTCGCATCCAATAAATGAGCTGCGGATGATAACGACGAAGCCCATCCTTCGCAGATCCAGCAATGCCGATGATGACATCGCCAAGTTTTGCATATCTACGAATTGGTCCCATACAGCAAGCGAGACTGCACCAATCGAAAAATGGATTGGGAGCGAAGCCAAGATCATGGTCAAGGCGATAGGTACGAGTAACCATAGTCCGAGCCTAACATTTGACCTGAGAGGGATGGGGGCGAGTCACTGGCGCACTGCTGCTGTCGCGGGGTGGTGCAAACTCTGGTTTCTGCAAAAGGGCGGTAAGTTCGTCTGCTGACCAGCCACATTGGTTTCCATATTTATCGGCAATCGGGTGGAGTCCGGTGTAAGGAAAGGCTTCACCGAATAAGACGATGACGCGTCCACCGGCCTGCCCACACAGCCGACCTGCAATATCGAGTTCCGATGACTCGCAGTTCTCTTGATCAACTGGGATTACCACCGGGAGATCGGCCATGCCGATACCGACACAGTCACCGACCTCGTCGGGGCGCAGGAAAGTCACTTTCTCCTTATCGACACCAGCCTCCATCAGTAGTGCGAGAATGGTCTCTATACTAATCGCGCAAGCCGAGTGAATTATGACGATTACACGCCCATCACTCTTCTTGTAGATATTGAAGTCGCTAGGCATCGCGCTCCCTTTTCCCGATAGTTATGGCACCTTCCATTTGGGCGCAACGGACGCGCATCACTGACGGCTTCACATTTAAGCGACAGTGTGCGAATCTGTGTCACCTCCACAGGCTGACGCAATCAGCCGCGTGTGTCAAGGTGTGGCGATAGCACAGGTAAGCATGAGCAATTTTGAAGAGAAGCTGATCAAAGCCGTCATCGAGAAGCGTAATCGGCTCAGTTTGAGCATCCGCGCCCTGTCGGCTCAGGTCGGGATAAGTTTTTCGACGCTGGCTCGGCTTGAGCGGGGCGCTGGCCTCCCGGATAACAACTCGAAAATCAGGCTTTTGGAGTGGTTAGGG
>NZ_JAIXSV010000089.1 GCF_027484505.1 Asticcacaulis sp. | reverse complement strand
TGGGCGAAGTGCCGCTCGATCCGGCCTTACGTCAGGCCGCCGATCGGGCTACGCCGCTGCGTGATGGTCCGATGGCAGAGCGGTTTGCCGCGATGGCCAAGGCGTTGTGGGGCGATCTGCAAGCCGGGCCTCAGAGGTAGGACAGCCACCAGTCTTTGCGACGCCGTTTCAGCGCTGACCAGTAGCGGCACAACGGATAGAGCAGGCACAGCGTGATCACCCAGCACAGATAGGTCACCCACAGGGGCAGAAAGCTGTCGTCGGGGGCGGCGGCCGGGTTGAAAAAGGCGATGGCCAGCGGGTTGAACTGCGTCGCCAGGCTTTGACCCGCGGCCAGGTGCGCGGCCATAGACACAAGATGCATGATATCGAGGTGGCCCAGATAGGCCATCATCGGCACCGAGCCAAAGGTGCGCAGAATGGATGTAAGGCTTGTGGGCAGGCGGTCCAGCCCCGGCGTCAGCAGGAAGACGATCCCCAGAGTTGCCGACGTATAGAGCAGGGACGGCGGGTATTTCGCCACATTGAAAAAGTCCATCAGGGTGTGCACCGGTACAGTCTGCACGGCCCAGGGGCGTGGGTCGCCATACAGATTGCTGAGCCGCAGCAGGACAAAACCGATCAACAGCCCAAGCCCGCACAGGATCAGAATGCGATTGCGGTTGGGCTTAAGAAAGACGTCTCCCATGCCATAGCCGAAGGCGATCACGCCTATCCACGGCAGCACCGGATAGAGCAGTAGGATGTCGAAACCGGCGAATTTGAAAATATTGACCTGAAACAGGAAATGCCACAGCCCGCCGAACAGACCCAGCTGATCAGCGTTGATGCCTCCGAGCAGATTATGCAGCGTAATAATCGCTATCCCGATCCCCAGCACGGCCCGACGCGGCAGCCAGACCAGAGCCGAAAGAGCGATCATCGACCAGCCAATCGCCCATAAGATGGCCAGAAACAGCGGCATGGGCAGGGCGAAGGACCAACCGAAGCCGACCACCGTGATTTCAAGGACGATCAGCCACAGGCCACGCGTCAGCAGAAAGCCCGACAGAGCCGCGCCGCTCTTACCGCGCACATTCTGAAGCCACGCCGACACGCCGGCCAGAAAGATAAAGGTCGGAGCGCACAGGTGCGTCACCCAGCGCGTCAGATATAAGAGGGGATTGGTCTGCTCAAAATTGAGCGGGTCGAGCTTGAAACCGCTGATGTGGGTGTAATCCCGCACATGGTCCAGCACCATGATCACGATGATCAGGCCGCGCAGTATGTCGATTGTCGCCAGCCGCTGGCCGGAAGCGGGCACCGGCTTAGCGGCAGATGCGTCGGTTCCTGTCATGGTCTACCCCCGCCATAAGGTTGACATATTTGACGTAACGCTAACCCAGCTTTTGCGAGGTGCAAACGTTTATTTTCAGACGCTCAGCGCTTGCACCGGTTGAAGACGTAACCATATCCGGTGCGGTTACTTTTTTAAGCGGAGCCCCCATATGTCGCTCGACACCCTGTTTTCGCCCTTTGACCTGAAATCGCTGAAACTGAAAAACCGCGTGGTCATGGCCCCCATGACGCGGGAGTTTTCGCCCGGCGGTATCCCGACGGCTGATGTCGCCGCCTATTATCAGCGGCGCGCCGAAGGCGGGGTCGGGCTGCTGCTGACCGAGGGCACGGTGATCGAGCGCCCGGCTTCCAAGAACGAGGCCGGTATCCCCAACTTCTTTGGTGAGGCGCTGCCGGCGTGGGGCAAGGTGGTCGAAGCGGTGCATGCCAAGGGCGGGCTGATCGCACCGCAAATCTGGCATACCGGCGCGGCCGCGTCGCGCGGTGAGTATGACCCTCAGCCGAAACAGAGCCCGTCGGGCATCGCGCTGGATGGGTCGCAAAAGTGGGAACCGATGACCGACGCGGATGTCGCCGACACCATCGCCGCCTTTGCGCGCGCGGCGGGCGACGCCAAAAAACTGGGCTTCGATGCGGTGGAATTGCACGGGGCGCACGGCTATCTGATCGACGAATTCTTCTGGGACCGCACCAACAAGCGCGGCGATCAGTGGGGCGGTGATACGATCGGCGCGCGCACCAAATTTGCGGCTGAGATCATCAAGGCCGTGCGCGCTGAGGTCGGGGCCGACTACCCGCTGATTATCCGCATCTCGCAGTTCAAGGGCGGAGTCTATGACGCCAAGGTCACCCACACGCCGCAGGAACTGGAAGGCTGGGTGCGGCCGTTGCTCGATGCCGGGGTCGATGTCATCCACGCCTCGCAGCGTCGCTTCTGGGAGCCGGAATTTGAAGGGTCTGACCTCAACTTCGCCGGTTGGGTCAAGAAACTGACCGGGGCGCCGGTGATCACGGTGGGCAGTGTCGGTCTGGCCGAAGACTTCATCAACTTCTTCGGCGGGGCGCAGGCCAATCCGCAGGGGATTGACGAGTTGCTGCGCCGTCTGGATCGCGGGGAGTTCGATCTGGTGGCCGTCGGTCGGGCGCTTCTGGCCGATCCGCAGTGGCTGAATAAGGTCCGCGCCGGTCAGCTTGAGGACGTCAAGGCGTTCGACCGTTCGGCTTTGGCCTCGCTGGTTTAGGGCCGTCTACGCCCCCAGTTTACTGGGGGAGGTGGCACGCCGAAGGCGTGACGGAGGGGGGCAGAGGCCGTTTCTAAAGCCCCCACCACCGCATCTCACTCACACGTTCGCTCGTGCGGTCCCCCTCCCCAGTAAACTGGGGAGGTATAATTATATGCGTTTCCGCTCATAGACCTTCAGCGTGAAGTCGTAATCGTCGCCCTCAGCCTTGGGGCAAAATTCAGACTTCACCTCGGTCCATTGCGCCGGGTCGATCTGCGGGAAGTGCGCATCGCCCTCCAGCGTTGTGTGCACCTCGGTCACGTAAAGACGGTCGGCCCTGGGCAGGGTCTGTTCATAGATATTGGCCCCGCCGATGACCACCACCTCATCGGCCCCGTCATCAGCGGCGTGTTCACGTGCGATATCGAGCGCTTCGAACAGCGAATTGCACACGATCCCGCCCTCGGCCTCGAACTTCAGATCACGCGAGCAGACAAGGTTCAGCCGCCCCGGCAAGGGTTTGCGCGGCAGCGAGTCCCAGGTGTTCGAGCCCATGATGATGGGTTTAAACTGGGTAATGGCCTTGAACATCTTCAGGTCGGATTTCAGATGCCAGGGCAGGGCGTTGTCGCGCCCGATGACGCGGTTTTCGCTCATGGCGACGATAAGGGCGAGTTTAGGTTTGGGCATTCTGTTTTTCCTCCTCCCCTGTGAGCGATGCGAACGGGGGAGGTGTCGAGCAAGCGAAGCGCGTCGAGACGGAGGGGGCAAAACGAGAGGGTTATGCCCCCTCCGTCGCGGACTTTGCTACGCAAGCGCCGCGCCACCTCCCCCGCTACGCAGGGGAGGAGATTACACCGCCACCGGCGCTTTCAACGCCCCGTGCGATTGGTAACCGATCAGTTCGATATCGGCATAGTCAAAGCCGAACAGGTCGGTCTTGGGGGCCAGTTTCAGCGTCGGGAAGGGCATCGGGTCGCGCGACAACTGGGTTTGCGCCTGCTCAACATGGTTGAGATAGAGGTGCACGTCTCCGAAGCTGTGCACGAAATCGCCGACCTCAAGACCCACGGCCTGCGCCACCATGTGGGTTAGGAGCGCGTAGGAAGCGATATTGAACGGCACGCCCAGAAACACATCGGCGGACCGCTGATAGAGCTGACACGACAGCTTGCCATCCGCGACAAAGAACTGAAACAGGCAATGGCACGGCGGCAGGGCCATGTCTTCGACTTCGGAAGGGTTCCACGCCGAAATGACGTGGCGGCGCGAATGGGGATTGGTTTTCAGATTTTCGATCAGCTGGCTTATCTGATCAATCACCCGCCCGTCGGGGGCGGCCCATGAGCGCCACTGCTTGCCATAGACGGGGCCGAGGTCGCCGTTTTCGTCGGCCCATTCGTCCCAGATGCTGACGCCGTGATCTTTCAGGTATTTGATATTGGTATCGCCGCGCAGGAACCACAGAAGCTCGACCGCCACCGATTTGAAGTGCACCTTCTTGGTGGTCAGCAGCGGAAAGCCCTGCGAAAGGTCGAAACGGATCTGACGGCCGAACACGCCCTTGGTCCCCGTGCCCGTGCGGTCCATGCGCGTCACGCCATTGGCCATGATGTCGCGCACCAGATCGAGATACTGATATTCAGGGTGTCGGGACATGGGACGCTGCTCTATAGGGAGGGGACGATTCTCATTCCGGAGTATAGCCCGTCATGACTCTGCCCGTCTATTATGATCGCGACTGCGACCTGGCTGTGATCAGCGGCAAGCGCCTGCTGGTCATCGGCTATGGCTCGCAGGGCCGCACGCAGGCGCTGAATGCCCGCGATTCCGGTGTATCGGATATCCGCGTGGCGCTGAAACCCGGATCGGCCACCCGCGACAAGGCTGCCGCTGATGGTTTCGAGGTGGTGACGGTCGAAGAGGGCGTGCGCTGGGCCGAGGTGATTGTCGTTCTGACCTCGGACGAAGCGCATCAGGCCCTGTTCCGCGATCAGGTGGGGCCGAATTTGCGGGCCGGTCAGGCGCTGATTTTTGCGCACGGGCTGTCGGTCAATTTCGGACTGGTCACGCCGCCGGCCGATGTCGATGTGCTGCTTGTGTCGCCCAAGGGGATCGGGCCGCGCATCCGCGACATCTATGAGGCCGGAGAGGGCGTCTTCTGCCTGTTCGCCGTGCAGCAGGACGCCACGGGTGAGGCCAAGTCCATCGGCCTGTCCTTTGCGGCGGCCTTGGGCTGTGGGCGTAAGGGGATACTGGAGACCACCATGAAGGCCGAATGCGAAAGCGACCTGTTCGGCGAGCAGGTGGTCCTTTGCGGCGGCACGCGCGAACTGGTGACCACGGCGTTTGATACACTGGTGGCGGCGGGCTATCCGCGCGAGGTGGCGTGGTTTGAAACCTGCTACGAACTGAAATTGGTCGTCGATCTGTTGTGGGAGCGCGGCATGTCCGGCGGCTTCGA
>NZ_JAIXSV010000103.1 GCF_027484505.1 Asticcacaulis sp. | reverse complement strand
TGGACACCGGGCACCACTACGGCCCCGGCCCGTGGGTGGATAATCTGGGCCGGCCCGACTGGAACCCTGTCTATTACCATAAGGCGGACGCCAACGGCATCGGCTTCGACCGCACAAAAACTGGCTCTGATGCCCTGAGCCAGTACGACCCGCAGGCGCAGAGGGTCTGGGCCGATCCAAAAGCCATGGATGAGCGCTACCTCCTGTGGTTCCACCACCTGTCGTGGGACTACAGGACGCGCTCCGGCCGCCCGTTGTGGGATGAACTGATCCTGACCTATGACAAAGGGGCGAAGGACGCCGCCGCCATGCAACAGACGTGGGCGGCGATGAAACCCTATGTCGATGCCGAACGCTTCGAGGCCATAGCCAGCACTCTGCGCATACAGGCGCGCGAAGCCAAATGGTGGCGCGACGCCTCTATCGCCTATTTCCAGTCGAAGTCGGGCCGCCCCCTGCCCGCCGGGGTGACGGCGCCCGAAAAGTCACTGGACTATTATAAATCCCTGACCTTCCCCTATGCGCCGGGGCATCATTGATAACAGGCTTGCCAAGAGAATTTTAAGGCTGTGGCCAGCGGTTCTGAATAAACCGGGTTTGGGAAGCATCGTTGGCAATGATATATTGCCGGGCGTGCGCAATAACGTCTGTATTAACCATTGTGGCCACCTCTTTAGGTGCCAGCTTATCGAGTCCCCCTAAAGCGCGCTCCGACGCACATGCTATGAACAGGTGCCTAGGTGAAACCGGTAAGAGAACTGAAGATGTTTCTTGCATAAGCCCTTCCGTCTTTATGGTGGGAATATCTGCCGTTAAAAACGAAGGAGCGTGCTTAGCCAGAGTGTATAAAGACCAATTCATCTTCACAAGAACATTGCCTATTCGCTCACTATCAACGACGCTTTCCAGCGTCTTTAGGGCTAAATCCTCGGCATCGTAGGCGAAGCTTCGAGTAAAGTCGTCCCTGTAAAGGGTTACAGTCTGCATATGTTGTTGCGGTGCGTCTCTGTGAGTGCCCGCTACGATGGACTGCCATTCCAATCGGGCTTTGGCGCGTAGTGAGCCAACTTCCATCGGTTGTCGATGAAACAGAGACATCAGAAAGCGCGCCCAATCATCACGCACCTGCGGCTCGAGCGGTTTCCGATTTAGAAGAAAGTTCAGCGCGTTGGCGGCACGATCATCAATATCGGCAAAAAACTTTGATTCCGTTGACTGTGCTTCAATCGTATGCGCTTGCAATGCTCTATTTGCATATAAGTCTCTTTCTGCACATACATTTTTGGGAGCACATCGAAATGGCTCGCGAAACGGCTGTCCAAGCCGATAAACCACAAGCTGACCGTCAGAGCCTGTCCAATTATCCAGATAAAATTGAGGGATGTAATGGTGAATTCGTGGTACGGTCATTACCAATTTATCTCGCCAAAGCTATTTTCATATAGCCAGTATTACAAAAATCTCCCGAATTTCTCACCTATGACCTGTCAACACAGAAGACGCCATGTACTGGTTCGCTCGGTTCCCCTCATCGGTAGCTGAGCGCCGTTTGCGGTATACCGACCTCGAACGGCGTGATCTCAAAGCCAAAGCGCTGCGTCAGCTTGCGGCCGTCGATGTGGTAGGGGCGATCAAACAGAAAGCGCATATCGTGCAGTTCGCGCATGAAGGGCGTCACCAGCCCCAGCACCGGCAGGAGGCTCTGCGGTATGGCCTGAATCCGCGCGGGCTGACCCAGCGCCTCGGCACCCAGCGCGATCAGTTGGCGCAGCGTGCGCGTCGGCGCGCTCGGCATATGCCAGCCCTGACCATATTCGGCCACCGGCAGGTCGAGCAGCAAGGCCATGGCGCGCGCCACATCCGGTATGTAGGCGAAATCGTGCAGCATGTCCGGTGAGGCGACCATCTGCGCCGGCTTGCCCTGCGCCAGCCGCCCGAAGACCAGATCGCCCAGATGGCTGTTGCTGACGCCGGGGCCGTAAAAGTCCGGCACGCGAAGGGCGCTCATCACCACCTCGCCTTTCGCTGAGGCCATCTGCCACTGCTCAGAGATAGCCCGGCGCACCGCCGGTTTACCGCCCCAGCGGGCATAGGGCGTCGTTTCCGAAATCGGCCCGTCTTGTGGTCCGTACATATAGAGATTATCGAAAAAGAGCGTTTTCGCGCCGGTTTCACGCGCCGCATTGAGCAGGTTCGTCATGGCCACGGGCCAGCTTTGCCGCCACACGGCGGTCGAATACTCAAAGCCGATGGTGATGACGATGTGGGTCGCGTCGCGCGTTACGGCCTGCACCGCAGCGGCATCCAGCACATCCGAGGCCATAAAATCGACGCCCGGCGGCAGGTCTTTGGGGCGCGAACGCTGGGTGATCAGGGGACGGCGGCCTTCGGCCACCAGACGCTCGGTGAGGCTGCGGCCACCGGGGCCGTAACCGAAGATGACGATTTTCTCGGACATGACACACTCCTGTTGGTCAGCCCCAAGATAACGCGGATTACATTATACCAAAAATGCATTATTTATATAAGCATTATGCAAAATAAGAATTTAGCCGCCATCGATCTCGACCTGCTGCCGGTGCTTGAGGCCCTGCTGAGGCGACGCAATGTCACCCACGCCGCGCAGGAGGTTGGCCTCAGCCAACCCGCCGTCAGCCGTGCCCTGGGGCGATTACGCGACCTGTTCGACGATCCGCTGCTGATCCGCTCCGGTGGCGGCCTGACCCTGACGCCCAGGGCCGAGCGGCTGGCCCCACAGGTAGCGAGCGCATTAGAGGGGGTGCGCGGCCTGTTCCGCGAAGAGCGCTTCGACCCGGCGCAGGAAAAGCGCACGGTGCGGCTGGTAGCCTCTGACGTGCATACCCTGCTGCTCCTGCCCGCCCTGACCGCGCGGCTGGTGCGCGAGGCTCCCGGCATGGACGTGCAGGTGTCGGCCTATGGCCCGGAGACCATCACCCTGATGCAGCAGGGGCGGCTCGATCTCGCCTTTGCGCTGGAGACGACGCCCCTGCCCGTCGGCACCGAAACCCTGCCGCTGGGTTACGACCGGCTGGCTCTGGTGATGCGGCGCGGGCATCCGCTGGCCGATCAGACCGTCACGCCCGAAGATTATGAGCGCTTCCCGCACGCCGCCATCCGCATTTTCGGTGATGGTCAGTCCGAGCTGGACGCCGCGCTGGCGGCGCGCGGCCTGTCGCGGCGTATCGCCCTCAGCACCCCCTATTTCACCGCGGCGCTGGCCGCCGTCAGCCACAGCGACCTTCTCACCACCGTCTCCGAAGCGCTGGCACAGCGGCTGGCCGAGACGTTTGGCCTTGTCTGCGTACCCTCACCGCTGGCCCCGGACCCCATGCGGCTGGTGCTGGTGTGGGACCGCCTGCGCGGCCGCGACCCGGCCCTGATCTGGTTCCGCGAATGCCTGAGAGAGGTGGCGGCGGAGGTCTATTCGGCCACCTGACCTCCAAAGACACTGAAAAGCCGCAATTAGCGCTTAGGGTCATGTTGTGTCCGGACAGGCGAAGCGCCGTCCCTGACCGTTATCTCCCCTTCTCGTTCTGGCTGCGCCCGCTTCCACGCCGAGTGCGCTCCAACCCTCTTAGACTCCGCCCATTGGCGGATAGGCATATCATGTACACATCCCATACCCCACGGCCCCGAATGGCCGTCACGGTCGCGTTGCGGCCCCCCTTCACCGCGCCTATACGCGCCACCTCCCTACCCCGCCCCTGTTTACGCCGGAAGAATTGCGCCGTCTTGTCGCTGAAATGATAGACTGAACCAAAATAAAGCGTTCGACTGTCGCTTTTAGGGCGAAAAGTATTTCAAGCTGTGATATAGTAAAATCTCGAAACACAGACCGCTTTGTCTGATTGCCTGTATTGGCCTCTCCCAAGCATTTCTTTTTTCGAACGTCCCGGTTTTCGGGGCAGACGGCGCACGTCTATATGCGAACGGAGGCCAACATGGCTGTCGGTATTGTAAAGTGGTTCAACCCGAACAAGGGTTTTGGTTTTATTCAGCCGGATGACGGCGGCAATGATGTGTTCGTGCACATCTCGGCCATCGAACGCGCCGGCTGGCGGATGCTGGTCGAAGGCCAGAAGATCGCCTACGAGGTCCAGAGCGACCGCGGCAAGGCGGCAGCGGTCAATCTTCAGGCCGCCTGAATTACGAAGCCCGGCGACCCCGCCGGGCTTTTTTATTTGATCTAGATTTGATCTAGAGGATCTTGCGCATGACCCCTTTCCGTTCCCCCGCCGACACCTGGGATTCCCTGTGGCCGACCGTGGGTGAGGCCGGGCTGGTCAACGCCCATATCCCTTCCCGTTTCGAAGTGCGCTTTGACGGTCAGCTCTGGCAGGTGCTCAAGGATCAGCAGCCGGTGGCGCAGCACAGCGAACGTAACGACGCCATTCGCGGCGTGCGTCAGGCCATGCAGCGTCTGTTTGCCGCCGGCAAGTCGGCGCAGTGGCGACTGATCGCCGCCAACGACTGAACGCCCATCTCTGTTGTCTGAAACGGTTTTCCGAAAGCCCTGCTCATGACCTATTCGCCCGCTGTGGCCACCCCCACCGACGCCCTGTCCGACATCGCCGATCTGGTCGATGCGCTGCTGGTGGAGCCGTGGGAGCCGCAGAAGGTGACCGGTCGGCGTCGCGAAGCCTGGGCGCAACTGGCGCCCTTAATTCTAAACGGGATTACGCTGTCGAAATTCGACACGCCCGCCTTTGACCGTCTGATGAACGGCCACATGCCCCTGCTGCGTCACAGTCGCGACCGCGTGTGGACGGCGGCACTGTTTGTCGTGGCCGCCGCGCTGTCGCGCTCGGAGCCGGTCGAGTTCAGACGTTTTCTGTTCAGTCCGCCCCTGCTGAACGAGATGGCGGGCCTGAGCCGCATTATCGACTACATGGTCCGGCTGTACGCGGGCGCGACCGATTTCCGCCCGGAGTTGCGGCGTCAGGTCATCAACCTGATCTTTGATCCGGTGGAGGAACTGGCGCGCGCCAGCGACCTGAGGCAGGTGGTGGACTTTGTCGCTGCCCGACTGGGCGATATTGACGGTTTTCAGCCCGACCTTTCCGGTATCAGCCTCGACCTGATGGGGGCCGTGCTGGCGGCGCGGCGCGGGGTGTACGACCTGCGTCACCAGATTCGCTAATTACGCATCCAACGCCGCCCGTCGCCGCGCCAGTTCGGTCGAAACGGCGCTCATGCTGGCCTTGTCGAGCTTATACAGCAGCAGCACAGCGACCGAGATCAGGGCCGCCGCCGCCGGGGCCAGCGACATCAGCACGGTGATAATGCCCTTGGTTTCGACGGTCTGCGGGCCGTTGGCGACGTAATCGACGGCCTTCAGACCCGCGCCGATGAGGTAGGAGGCCAGCGCCCCGCCCAGCTTCTGCGAAAAGGTCGCCGCCGCATAGGTCATGGCCGTGGCGCGCCTCCCGAAGCGGTATTCCGTATAGTCTGCCGCGTCGGCATACATGGCGTAGGCCAGCGGCGATTTCGGCCCCAGACACAGGCCGATCAGCACCTGCACGACGAACATCAGAACGATCTGATCCGGCGGGATGACAAAGAAGCTGGCCGACAGGAGGGCGACGACGCCCATCAGAATCATCATCAGGCGCGGCTTGTCGATCCATTTCGTCATCATGGGCGTTAGCAGCGCACCCGCCGCCAGCGCCACGCCGTAAGAGGTCAGGAACGGCCCGATCAGGTCCTCACGCCCCACCACATAGCGCATATAGTAGGCCGAGGTGGCCATGCGCAGGGTGATGGTCACCATGATGACCAGAGCCAGCGCAAACAGCACCAGCCACGGCTTGTTACCGAACAGGTCGCGGATGTCGCGCCAGGGGCTGGAGGCCTGCTGTGGCGGCGGGCTGATGCGTTCGCGCGTATTGAGCACGACCAGCGCCATGATGGCCACGACCGCCACACCATAGATGGCCATGACGATGGGCCAGCCCTGCGCCGGGTTGGCCCCGCCGAAGCTTTTGACCAGCAGCGGCGTGGCATAGGTAACGATGGTGCCGCCCAGAAAGCCGCCGACAAAACGGAACGAATTGAGCGTGGTGCGGTCCTGCCCGTCGGCGCTCATCACACCGGACAGGGCGCTGTAGGGGATGTTGGCGATCGAATAGACGATCATCAGCAGATTATAGGTCAGGTAGGCATAGACCAGCTTACCGTCGTGATCGAAGGGCGGGGTAAAGAAACACAGCACGCCCAGCACAGCCATCGGCGCGGCGGCTCCGAAAATCCACGGGCGAAAGCGCCCCCAGCGGCTGCGCGTGCGGTCAGCCACGGCCCCCATGATGGGATCGGCGAAGGCATCGAGGACGCGGCTGATCAGCAGCATGGTCCCCGCCGCCAGCGGGTCGAGCCCGAAGACGTCGGTGAAGAAGATCAGCCCAAAGGCCGAAATGGTCGTCCAGTAGAAGTTGAACCCGAGGTCGCCTGCGCCATAAGCGATCTTTTCGCGCAAGGATAGACGGTCAGTTGCGGCCATTTCGTTCCCCTGTGGTGCCGCGTTTTCGCGGTCTGACCTATCTGTAGGGCAGTGTTATCCCCCGCGCAAGCGCCGATACGTCAACGTTGTCATGTGGCGCGACATAAAGGTCACACAGTTGCGCCTATAGACAGGGACATCCATCACCGCTAAGCCTTCTTTTATCGTATTTTTATCCGATTACCCGTGTCCCGTATCACCATCGTCGATCTGGCCCGACTGTCGGGCGTTTCCATCAAGACCGTGTCGCGGGTGCTGAACAAGCAGCCGGGCGTGCGGCCGGAAAAGCGCGCCGAGATAGAGGCCCTGATCGCCGATACGGGGTTCAAGCCCAATCCCGCCGCCCGCGCCCTGTCGGGGTCACGCAGCTATATGATCGGGCTGATTTTCGAGCGCCCCGTCACCCACTATTACCAGCATGAGCTTCAGATCGGCGCCCTCGATGCCTGCCATCAGGCCGGCTATCATCTGATTATCGAAGGGGTGGCGGAACTGCGTCACCTGCCGCGCGCGCAGATGAAGGCGCAACTGGCCACCTCGCGCTTTGACGGCGTGCTGCTGGCCCCGCCGGTGTGCGACGACGACGCCATGATCGACCTGTTTGACGAGTTGGGCGTGCCCGTGGTGCGTATCTCGCCCGTCCAGCATTTCGAGCGCAGCCCCTATGTGTTTATGGACGATGTGGCGGCGGGCTATGAGCTGACGCGCTGGCTGATCGAGCTGGGCCACACACGCATCGCCTTTATCGAAAACCTGCGCGGGCGCGGATCGAACGACAACCGCAAGGCCGGCTATCTGCGTGCCCTGTCCGAGGCCGGGCTGGCGGCGCGGCCGGAATGGGTGGTGCGCGGCGATGTGCGGGTTAACAACGGCTTCGATGAGGCCGAGGCCCTGCTGTCGCAGGCCGACCGCCCGACCGCCCTCTTCGCCGCTGCCGACTATATCGCCTTCGGGGCCATGGCGGCGGCAGCCAAGCTGAAACTGTCGGTGCCGCAAGACGTCTCTATCGTCGGCTTCGACGATGCGCCCGGCACCAGCAGCGTGTGGCCGCCGCTTTCGACCGTACATCAGCCGATGAAGGGGCTGGCCGAAGAGGCGACGCGCCTGCTTCTGGAGCGCATCAATGGCCGCGAAGTCCCGGCGGCGCAACAACTCGACTATTTCATCGTCCGCCGCGGGTCCGCCGCCGCCCCGCGTGACGGGTAGAAACCACCGCGTTACACGCCTGCCTTAATTTAGCTGCATAGCCGTCTCACAGTCCCCGTTATGCCCCTGAAACCCCTCGCCCTTTCCGGTCTGATCCTCGGTACGCTGGTCGCGATGCCGCTGTCGGTTTGCGCGGCAGACGATGAGATCGTGGCCACGAACCGCCCCAAGGTGGCCCTTGATGCGGCCACACCTTCGGCCAGCGTCGCCCCGGTGACCGCCGAAGACACAGCGAAGACCACGCAGGCGCAGGTGCTTTCGACGCTGGACGGGACGCGCACCCCCGACCGCCGTCAGCCGACCTCCTGGGGCCGCGACGATGAGGACACCGGCCCGCAGAAGCGTCAGATCCACGGCGAAGCAGGCGTCTCTATCGGCACCGGTGGCTATAAGAGCGCCTATGTGGCAACCCTGATCCCGGTGGGTGAAACCGGCACGCTGGGCATTGCCTACAGCCAGACCGATCACGGCAAAAACGGCTATATTTACGGCGACCCTTATGGCTATGGCTACGGGCCGGGCTATGGTCACTATGGGGCGTCGGCTTACGACCCTTACGGATACGGCTATGGTCGTGGCTATGGCTATGCGCGCGGCGGCACGTCGAAGTCGCTCTCCATCTCGCTCGATTTCAGCGACCGCAGCAAGGATCGCGACCGCGACGAAGACTGCGACAGCGTGCGTTATGAAGGCGCAATGGGCGACCCCATCTGGGGCGGCTATCGTCCGTCCCGCCGCGTCTGCACCAAGACGACCAACTATCCTTACTGATAAACAAGGCTTGAGCGGAATGATTTCAAATAGAATCATTCCGCTCTGACCCAACCCGGTAACCGGATCAGAAGCGCATCCGCACCCCGCCATTGAGCACGAACCCGTCGGTCGGGGCCCAGGCCTCAACCGTCCAGCGTCCATCGGCGGCCCGCTGCCGCCGCACCAGCGGATCGTGCCGCGTCTGGCGCACATTGAGCAGGTTTTCGGCATTGAGGAACAGGCGCACCTTCCCCACCACGCGCTCACCCAGCAGGCCCAGCTCCCAGTAGGGTTTGCTTTCACTCCGGTACGGATTGTCGTCCAGCGTCTGACGCCCGGTATAATAGGCCTCAAAGCCGATCCGTCCGATGTCGTGTTCCTCCCACATGGCGACGAAGCCGCCCGTGTGTTTCGGCGTCGTGGGCTGATCGCGGCGGCCGATCCCCGACGGATCGGGCTCGGTGGCATCGACATAGACGTAGGAACCGGTCAGGGTCAGCGCCTCATGACGATAGCGCAGACGCCATTCCGAACCGCGCGTTCGCGTCACGCCCGCCGCATTGACCAGCCTGACCGAATTTGGACCCGTTTCACGTAGCTGCACCGCATCGTCTATATCCGCGCCGAACAGGGTCATATTGGCTTCCATCGGCCCCCTGACATAGGTCAGGTCGAGCGAGGCCGTGCGCGCCACCTCCGGCCGCAGGTCGCCCAGCGGCTCAAGCCGGCCAAAGCCCGTGGCCTCAACGGCCTCGACAAAGGGCGTCGGGGCGTGAAACCCGCGCCCGACAGACGCCCGCACCGTCCAGTGGCCCGGACGATAGAGCAAAGACAGACGCGGACTGAACTGCGTGCCGTAGCGGCTGTGGTCATCCAGGCGCGCGCTGGCGGCCAGTGTCAGGCGCTTACCCATGGTCTGCTCGACCTGCCCGAACAGGCCGGGGACGCTGAAGTGATAGTTGAAGCCGCTGAACCCCTTGGAATGGTAGTGGTCGGACTGAAAGGCCACCCCACCCACCCAGGCGGTCGGCCCCGTCTCACCCTTCAGCGCCGCCTCGGCAAAGCCGGTCAGGTGCGAGTCGCGGTCGATGACGTCGCCGAAGCGGTGTTCGTGCCGCTGGGTCATGGACGAGGCGCGCAGGCTGAGCGTGCCCAATCCTTCCAGCGGCAACTGCGCGGTGATTCCGGCATCGACGCGGCGTGAGGCCTGCGTTTCGGGGAAGGCCGTGCCGTCCGGGACCGTGCGCCCGCTTAGGGTGCCGCCCTCGCGCTGTTCGCGCATAGCCCCCAGTGTGACCAGTGCCTTGGCCCCATTGTCACCATACCAAAAGAGACGCGGACGCAGCGTCCAGCGCTCAAACCCCGCCATGTCGATCCAGCCATCGCCATCGAGATCCTTGCGGGACTGACGATGATAGCCGCCGGTGAGCGAATAGCTGAGGCTCTGCGTCGCCGGGGCGGAGCTATAGGCCGTGACGTCCTGCCCGCCGCGGTGGGTCAGGTTGAGCAGGACCTCGCTTTCCGGCTCAGGGCTGGGGCGACGCGAGACAAGATTGATCACCCCGCCCAGCGCCGACGCACCGTAAAGCGCCGAGACCGAGCCCTTGATCACTTCCACCTGCCCCAGATCGGTCGGCGGAATCTGCAACAGACCGAGCGACTGCCCACTATAGAGCGGCAAACCGTCGGTGAGCAGCAGGGTGTAGCGCCCGGCCATGCCCTGAATGCGGATATTGGCCGCCCCCAGCGACGGCGCGGTCACCTGCACGCGGATGCCCGGCGTCTCATTGACCAGGGTCGAGATATTGCCGGGGGTCATCAGGCTTTTTTCGTCGATCTCTTCGCGGCCGATCACTTCGACGCGGATCGGCTCGTCCTGAAGCCGGCGACCAGCGCGCGTGGCCTGAACCACCACCTCTTCGATTGTGTCTTCCGGCGCGTCTTCTGTCTGAGGGGGGAGGCTTTGTGCCTGTGCGGAGGTCACGCAGACAAGCAGGGGCAAGGCGGCAGACGCCGCCAGAAGGGGCAAGGCCCCGTATCGGTAAAACATGGGAAAACCCGTAAAATGAGCAAGCAAAGGCGCGGGCGCGTCAGAGCGCTCCGCGTCGGTTCATTTTTCAGGGTTTCAGCGCGGCGGCGGAGCCAGCGGGCGATAGCTCAGGCCCATGCCGTGGCGGTGACGCGGCTGGAAATCCAGCGCCTTTACGCTCGGTAAGTGCATGAACAGGAAGCTGGCGGTGGCGATGGCGGCGCAGTGCTGACCGCAGACCTTCAGCGACGAGGCCCCTTTGTCGGCGCAGCAGGGCGCTTCCGACGACCGGACGTGCAGGTGCACATGGGTGTCTTCGTGATGCGCCCACGGACCGGCGGATTCGGGCGCGTGCAGGCCCGACAGCATGGCCAGCAGTCCCGCCACAATCACCATCACTTTGAGGAGACCAGAGCGCATAGGCTATTTATAGGAGCCCAGCCCCGCCACCGCAAGCGGCGGGTTTAGCGCTTTTTCCACACCCGCACGTAATCGACCTCAAAGGTGCGCGGGAAGATGCCGTCGTCCACCTCACCGGCCATATTGCCGCCAATGGCCAGATTGAGCAGCAAAAACTGCGGCTTGTCGAAGGGCCACGCCCCCGGCATATCGGTTTTGACATAGGTATGGAAACGCTGCCCATCGACGAAAAAGTCGAGCTTTTGCGGCGTCCACAGAAGCTGGTACTTATGAAAGGCGGTGCAGGCATCGGGCACGTCGATGCCATTGCCGTTGCCGGAACCGCCCACGCTGTCGATCGTATAGCGGTTATGCACGGTGCCAAAGGTCCGGCCCGGCGTCTTGCCCACATGCTCCATGATGTCGATTTCACCACCGTCCGGCCACCCCGCATCGGTGCCCAGCATCCAGATGGCCGGCCAAGAGCCCTGCCCGCACGGCATTTTGGCGCGGATTTCGTAGAAGCCATAAAGAAAGCTGACCTTGCCGCGCGTGAGCAGGCGCGCCGAACTGTAGTCTTGCCCGCCATAATCGGCACGGTCGCTCAGACGCTCCTTGCGCGCGGTGATGCGCAGCGTACCGTCCTTCACCTCGGAATTTTCCAGCCGCCCGGCGGCGTAATACTGCTTTTCGTTATTGTACCAGCCGCTGCGGTTGGCCTGCGTGTCATAGACCCAGGTCTTCGCGTCAGGCAGGCCGGGTGTATTGAACTCCTCAGCCCAGTCGAGCGCATAGCCCGCTGGAACCGGTGAGGTCGCATCGGCCGCGCGCATCTGTGCGCCAACTAACAGGGCCGTCAGCGCAACCGCCGACAGGATCAGGGATTTCAGCATGACGTTTCCTCTGTTTTTATATGGTTTTTAGATATGCTTCGTGGCGTCCATACGGTCGTGCAAAATCCGCATAATGTCTATGCCATAGGTGGTTTTGCGGAAATAGACGATATGACGCTCAACTGCACGTCGTCGGTAACCCAGCCGTATATGGTCACAGGCGACAGCCCTTTCAGGAGCTTCGGCCAGTCTTACAAAAGCTTCCGCCAGCTTGTCGAGTAACGCTCAGCCTGTGCCACGCCCCATTCGCTGACCGTTGTCCGCCATATGTGCTCCAGATCTCGCTCAGCGGTCGGGGCCAGACGGTATTCAGCCATGACGCATCCGCTGCTTGAAGACCTCCGGGTCAAAAGGCTGCGGTTCTCCGCTGTTTTCGGCCTCGATGAGGGCCGCCCGCACCGCCTCAATATCGGCCATACGGGCCTGCTCACGCCGGATCAGGTCGCGGATGAACTCGCTGTCATTGGTGTAATGACCGTTCTCGATCTGCGCTTTCACCCAAGCATCCTGCTGGTCGGTCAGAGTGATCGTCTTGCGTACCGTCCCCATATCGGCCCTCATGTGAGTCATACTATTGGTGCGTTTATACACCCAAATGATGACTCACAACAGTCTCCCTACTCCACCCGTACCCTGCGGCTCTTGCGGCGGCCATCGGGGGAGGTGACGCGCAGCTCGACCGGGCCACTTACCGCCACCGGCCCGGTATAGGGTGTCCACTCGCCCCCCGTGAGGCGGTATTCGATGGGGGTGGCGGCGATTTCGGCATTGGCCAGCAACTGCCCGTCCTCGATCTTCGCGCCCGGCGGGGCCAGGCGATAGGCGATCCCCGCCTGATCGAGAAGCCGCAGATGCACCCCCAGCCGGTCGCGGAAGCCCTGCCAGTCGCCCAGCACGGCCTTCGGATCGACCTTGCCGTCGCCATAGGTGTAGCTCTCACCCGCCTTATACGGCACTTCCCAGCCCGCCCGGTGCCAGGCGCGTTCGGCCAGAGGCAGGAGGCGCGGGAAGAGGCGATATTCGGCCTCGTCGTCCGTGCGCACCACCTCAGACCACAACTGCCCCTGCAGGCCGGTCAGGCCGCGCCCCGGCGCGTAGGGCGTTGTGTCAGCCACCGTCGCCCCCTGCCCGCGTATATCGGTCAGCAGCGAGGCATTGGCCGGCAGGTTTTCCGGCTGGAAGCTGAAAATCTTGTAGCTGTCCGTATCGCGCGACGCCCAGTCGTAGGCCGTCTCGTCCGGGTCCGGGGCGGGCGGCATGTCAAAATAGGTGACATCGGGCACCGACAGAACGACTTCCCAGCCACGATTGGCCTGATCGTGCGCTTCGGTGGCCGCCGTACCGAGGGTGGAACTCCAGATGTTCGACTGTACGACCTTAGAGCGGGTTTCGTCCAGATCGGATCGAAACCCTGCTCTAAGCTTTTGTTTGTCGTGCAATTCTTTCCGAAAAGTGGTGCCCACTTTATCGGATTGCACTCCCGGCATGCGCGCGGCGTCCGTATGACCCATGCCGTCGCTCCAGCCCGCCGCCTCAATGCCCTTTTCGGCCAGATAGGCCGAGACGCGCTCGATGAAATAGGGGGTAAGCTGCGGCGCTTTCAGACCGTTCTGCGCCATAAAGGCCTGACAGGCGGGCGATTGCGTCCACGCTCCCGCCGTCTCATCCGCCCCGATATGGTAGCGCTTCAGCGGCACACCGGCGGCCTGATGCAGCTTCATCGTCTCGTCGATCACCTTGTCGATGAAGGCATAGGTGGCGGGCAGGCAGACATTCAGCGTATTGTCGTTGTAATGCTGGATCGAGCGGTAGGCCGTGGTGTCTTCCGGTTCGACCAGCCGGTACTGCGCCGCTCCCGCCGCATCACCGGCGGCCATCAGGCGGTGATAGCGCACCTCCATGGATTTGATCGCCGCACGGCTATGGCCCGGCATGTCGAAGGACGGGATGACCTCGATACCGCGCGCCTGCGCCGCCTTGAGGATGTCGATATAGTCGGCCTTGGTGAAGTAGCCATTGACCGGCGTGTCGCGTTCCGGCCCGGCCCCCAGTTGCGGCAGCAGGCAGGTCTCTTCGGCCGGGTCGTGGCAGCGATAGGCGCCCACCTGCGTCAGTTCCGGCAGGCCGTCGATTTCCAGCCGCCAGCCTTCGTCGTCGCCCAGATGCAGATGCAGTCGGTTAAGCTTATAGGTGGCCATCTGCTCCAGGGTCTCAAGCGCAAAGGCCTTGGAGTGGAAGTTGCGCGCCACGTCGATATGCAGGCCCCGGAACGGCAGGCGCGGCGCGTCTTCGATAGTCATACGCCGCACCTGAGCGCCATCAAAGGCCGTCTGCTGGGCCAGCGAGCGCAGGGCGTGGTTGGCCCCGGTCGTCGATCCGGCGCGGATGGTGACACTCTGACCAACCGTCAGACGATAGGCTTCGGGGCGCAGTTTCGGGTCTATGGTGACACTGAGCGCCGGGCCGCGCCCCTCACCGGCCCCGGCCCGTTTCAGGGCCTCTACGGCGGGCGCGATGGCGTCGCGGCTCAGACCTTTCAGACGTAAATCAAATCCTTTGCTGAGATCAAGCGGCGGGCCCTTTTGCAGGGTCACCCTGGCCGGGGTGGGCAGGATCACCACGGCCGGACGTGTCAGGGCGACGTTACGCGCGGCATTGCGTTCATAAGCGCGTTGCGGCGTCAGCCATTGCGTCTTGTCGTCGGGGGTCTGGGTGCCCAGCTTCGCCTCATCGGTCATGGGGGCGACAAAGGGCAGGGTTTCCAGCCCGCTTTCGGGGTCGGTCACCGCCTTTGACGCGGCAAGGGTGCGCGGGGTGAAGCCCGACGCCGCCACATAGGCATTGGGCATCATGAAGCCGCGCGCATAGAAATGCCCCTGCCCCCAAACCCGAACCGTATGCGAGGCGCCGCCTTTCAGTGCGACGCCGGCCTTGGGCGTCAGAGTATAGAGGTCACCATTGACCTGTTTCAGGTCGAAGGCGTCGCTTTCAAAGCGCACAAACGCGCCGACATAGGAGAAATAGAGGCTCCAGCCGGTAGGCAGGTCGCTCCCTTCGGGCAGGGGCAGGGTCAGGGTCAGGGCCGACAGGAAGCAGGCGGCCTTGTCGCAGGTTTGACGGTTATCGACGATCTCCCAGCGATAGCCGAGCTGGCTCCCCAAACGGTCCAGTGTGGTCTGATCCAGTACCGGCGCAGGCGCGGCAACGGTCGGCGTAGCGGGCGGTGCCACCGGCGGGGGCGGCAAAGTAGCGCAACCGGCGGTCAGGGACAGGATAAGGGCCAGTGTGCTCAGGCTGACGGAATGGGCGAAGGTCATGCGGGGCTCCCTGTTTGACGTCTATGTGACGGCGGATTTTCCGCGAAATCAAGCCCAAAAGTTATAGGGTGGAGCGGTATTGGTCATAACCAATTTTCTTATATTTAGCTTTGTCCTTTGCCCACAAGGCTCTACAGTAGGGTTGGGGATCTATGGTTCGGGTAAGGGGATGTCAGTCATTCGCCGGGTATTCATCTTATTTCTGGAAAGCCTGTGGTTAGGCGTCACAGCCGCCCTGTCTATTCTCTGCTTTGCATTGGTAATGCTGGCGATTGTTCAGCCCCTTGCCGTCATCATTTTGCTCATTATTGCCCCTGTATATTACGTATGTCTGTCAAGCTGGGTACGACGGAGAGATCGCCTCGCAGACGCTACCCTTTTACTGGGATTGCATGTGCTGGTCTTCCTTATCGGTCTGCTGTTTACGGCGATGGACGGATTGGAACCCATCCTGCTATGGATATCTTCAGGTTTTTAATCCGGTAGCTACCAGATATCGAACGCCCGGCACAGACACTTGACATTCGCGCCCACATGTGAGAACAAATAAAGAACAATATCGGAGGGTGCGATGGGCCGACTGTATGACGGAGCGTGGGTGCTGGTGGCCGGTCAGGCGGTGGCGCAGCCGGCTATTGAGTGTCTTAAGGGCATATTTCGCGTGGCGGACGGTCTCTATCGTGAGGATGGGCGTGCTGTGGACCGATTTATGGGTCGTCCAGCCATTCAGATGATCCTCGACCGTGAAACCGCGCGCGAAAACGGCCTGCTGCCGGGGTAATTTTTAACCCCCTTCCGCTATAGACAGTCCCCTCTCCTGCCGTAATATGCCCGCCATGACCCCTACACTGATCGCTGCCAACGACAACTGGCCCGCCGAAGCCGAACTGATCGCCGAAACGGTCGCCGCTTATGAAGCGTCCGGCAGCACACGGGCACAGGCTCTGGCCGATCTGCGCCACGCCGTGCAGGCCCTGCGCCGCAATGGTCTGCGCTCGGCCCGTGCCCTCAAGGGAATGGAGTAGGCCACAGGCGCGCACCACAGGTGCACGCGCCGTCTATAAGTATTAACGGAACAGTCCACCCAGCAGTTTGCCGAGGCCATCCTGCCCCAACAAGTTCGGAGCGGCCTCGGCTATGGCCTGCGGCAATTGCCCACCCTGCGACAACTGATCGACCACACCGGGCAGGACATCACCCAGTTGCGCCGGATCAATGCCCAGCGACCCGGCCAGTTGATTGACCATGTCCGGCCCCAGCGCCGATTGTAACTGCTCCAGAGATACCGGCAGGTTGGCACCGTTCGACACCCACGACTGCACCACCTCGGCCAGACCGCCCTGCTGCAACTGACCCAGCACGTCACCGATCAGGCCTTGCCCGCCCAGTTGCTGTGCCAGACCGGCGAGGTCCAGATTACCCAGATCGAGCTTACTGCCCAAGGCACCAAGAATATCGTTCAACATGATCCGCTCCGTGTGTGTTCCCATTCCACCATGCGCGGCGAATCGGGCGGAGTCGAGTCAGGAGATGCGGTCACCGATCCCCCGATAAGCGCTTTCCGAAAAGTGTGCCGCACTTTTCGGATAAAAAAAGCGCGTTAAACCAAAAATTTAGAGCGTGGTTTCGATTCACTTTGAACGAAATGCGCTCTAAATCATTATGATTTCTGATAGAAACATAATGATTTAGATTTTTGTTTTACCCCTCGCCGGGCGGTGGCTTCGCCACCTTGGCCGCCGCCTCAATGGCGGCTTGAGCGGAGTGATTCCAGTAGAAATCACTCCGCTCTAATCGCGCAAACCTTTGCTTCACGCAGATGTTTTCAGCCGCGCGGGCGTAGCGGAATCTCCTTGATCACGTCAGACAGCGCCTTCAGGCACGCCACGCCCAGCGCCTGAGAGCGCGCCGGTGACCAGCCTTCAACGGCGTCCGGTGCGTCGTCATGGTCCTTGAACGGCATTTCCAGCGTCATGGCGATGGCCCCGAAGCGTTCGGCCACGGCATTGGTCGAAACGGCCAGATTGGCCTGCCCCGGCGCATCGACCGCATAGCCATAGGTGGTCTGGAAATCGGGCGTGCGCGCCGACAGGGCGGCCAGATAGCGACGATAGAGGGCGTCACGCTCTGGCGTCCACGACGGTATGCCCTCAAACCCGGCCATGAAGACGTGCGGGATGGCTTCGTCGCCGTGCACGTCGATGGCAAAATCAACGCCGGTGTCGTCCATGGTGTTGCGGATGGCCAGCACTTCCGGGCTCTTTTCCGCCGATGGCGCGGCCCACTGACGGTTCAGATCGGTGCCGGCGGCATTGGTGCGCAGATGCCCGCGCGCACTGCCGTCCGGGTTACAGTTGAGCACGATGTAAAAGGTTGCGGCCGCCCGCAGGGCCACGGCCTCCACCGCGTCACTGCACAGCCACGGAATGGCCCCTTCCATCCACCATTCGGCCATGGTCTCGCCCGGATGCTGACGCGCATAGAGCCACACGGCGCGCGGCCCCTCCCCTACGCGGAACAGGTCGAGATCGCGGCCGTCGAGCGTCTGACCCAAAACGCGGTGCCCCATGCCCGGCAAGGCCTTCACCCGCTCGACCAGCGCCCGGTGACGGTCACTGTCATAGGGCGCAAAATAGGCGACCCACAGGCTTTCAGAGGCCGGCCGGTGACGGATGGTCAGCACGCCGTCGGCATAGGTGGTGTCGGTCTGCGTCCACTGCACGCCATCGGGGCTGATACGGGCGCTGTAGCCCGCCCAGCCGCCCGTATAGGCCGATCCCCCGGCATTGGTCAGGCGCAGCTCCAGATCGACGCCGGAGGCCCCGTCCACGCGGAAATAGAACCACTGATAATAGTGCGACTGATGATCCGGGAGGATGGCGAGATCGAAACGACCGTCCTCGTGCGCCTTCACCACCTCGATATTGCCACCATCGAAATCGGAATGGATGCTGACCGCCATGTCGCGTCTCCGCAAGGGGTTGAATGTACTGATCGTTTCCTTAGCGACCGAATCGGAGGCCGTCACCTCATTTCGCGGCCCGCTTTTCAGAGGCTATCGGACTATCGGGGGATCAGTGACGGGCTCTTTTCGCCGCAATCCCTTGGACTCCAAGCGACTCCGTGTCTTGTGGGGTCGTTTTTCAGCATCAAAACCGTGGCTTTACGGCTGAAATCAGAGCCTGGCGGGTATATCTCGGCGGTATTGAGGGCGGTCACTGCAAACCCACGCGCGGAGCCCAAACAAGAGGGCGCTCTGAACCGTAAATCCCGGTGACTGTGCTGTTCGGTGACTCTGTCGGTTGTGCGTTAACTGTCTTTCCCCGTGGATGTCCGCCTGAGCGACCCTTCAAAGGTCGCACAAGGCGGACCGCGCACGGACCTTAATACCGCTCCCCTCTCGCTGTTAAGAGAGTCTGTTAGTGAATCTAGTTAAATAGGTTAAGGGAAAAAACAGCCGGAATTCCCCTTTAAAATCAACAAGGGTACCTTTTGTTAATCTTTGATACCCCGTCACTTTGTCACTGATCCCCCGCGAGATGGGTCTTCGTTCCCCCGTGCAGGTGGTCACTCTTCCCCCGATAAGGGACTTGGGAAAAACAGAATATTTTCCACAGCTTGCCTGCGGCTTTTTAACCCTGTTTCGGCGGTAAATCCGGTCACCATTCCCCCGAAAACCGGCTTTTGAGGGCAAAACCGCAGAAAAACGCCAGTAGGTCACCGTTCCCCCGACTCACCTTAAGCGAATCGGTCACCATTCCCCCGTCAATCCGGTCACTCATCCCCCGATAGTGTGGTCACCGTTCCCCCGACGAATCGGCCCCAAAAAGTCACTGATCCCCCGACAGATTTTCCTAGAACCGTTTGTGCATAAGGCCGTCGATTTCCAACGCCCGCTGGTCTTCGGCGGTTTGGCGCTCCAGCGTTTTCAGCGCGTCGCGCACCCTCACCCGTTCTTCCATGTCGCGCTTGATGAAATGCACCGCCGGCGAACCGTCATTGGTCTTGGTCAGCGTCATTTCGTATTCCGGCAGGGCGTTCTTCGCCACAATGCGCTTTAAGAGGTAGGTAAATTGCTTGAGCGGGCTGTCTGAGCCGGTTTTTTCATGCAAAATCGCGATGCGGCACGTCCAGCCTCCCTCCTGATCGCCGGCGTGCTTGCGCGCCACGCGGTAAAGGGCGCGCTCCATGCCGCCGGTCAGGAGGAAATAGTCCTGATGCATGGTCAGCAGCGAGCGTTCAGTGACGATCCCCTGATACACCCAGTCGGACAAGGTGATCGAAATGCCCCGCGGGGCCTCGGTTTCCGGGTCTACCTCCAGCTGAAAGGCGTCAATCCAGCCGAATTGCGCCTTGTCCTTACGCTTGGGCGCGCGCAGCGAGGTCTGGATGGTCGTCGATTCCAGCCTTTGCAGCGCCGCGTTCAGTTCCTGATAGGATTTACCGCCCGTATCGCGCTTGATGGCGCGCAGCAGATCATAAGACGTCGTCTTAAGAGTCCGGGGTAAGTCATTGACTCCCTGCTCTTTCAGGCGGTTGAGCACCGAGGCCGCCCAGATCATGATATCGGCGTCCCAGATGGTGGCGATGCCAAATTCGGCATTCCCGGAGACCTTCACCCAGGTGTCGCCATCGGGGCTGGTATATTCGATCGGTTTCAGCCGCTTGCGCTTGGCGAGGCTGAAAAACGGCCGTTCCATCAGCTCGCGCTGGTCCTTCAGCGACATGTCGCTGACGAGCGGGATAAACAGGTCGAACTGCGATTCGGCGGCGCGGCGGGCCATGATCAGATCCTGCCCTCGGCTTTCAATTTTTCCTCCAGCGCCTCAACGGCCTGTTCGAACACCTGCCCCAGCACCAGCCCCTGCGCGTCGGCCACGGCATAGAAGCGGCGCAGCGCCTCATCCGTGACCTTCAGATTGAGCTGGCGGTTACGGCCGGTGCGGTAGCGGCGTTGCAGAACGGGCTCAGGCGCCGCCGGCATAGCCACGGCTTCCCGGCTGGGGAAGCCCCTCGCCTCGGCCACGGCACGCAGCGAGTCCTTATCCGGCTTGGGTATGCCGGATTTCTGAGGCCGGGTGTCAAACGCCGACAGGTCAAGATCGTCGTCAAAGATCGAAGCGCGTTCGGACATGGATTAAGCGACCTCCTGAGCCGGAACCGCGTCCGGATTTTTCAGCAATTCAATGGCTTCGGCAACAAAGGCGCGGGCATTGGCCACGGCCTTGTCGATATTGGCGACCTGCGATGGGTCCAGCGTTTCCAGCGCCCCGCCGAACGAGAACATGGCCTTGAAGGCCTCGCGCTCGTGCAACTGCGTGTCGAACAGGCGAATGCCATGGGCGCGCAACTGCTCGTGAATGGCCGACAGGGTGCGCGGCTTGATGATCGGATTGGTGCGCGTCAGCAGCACGGCATGCGGGATCGGGCGGCGCGACTGACGCTCGGTATTCTTGATCAGGCTGAGCGCCTTGGCCGCCTGCTTGGCATCCAGCTGTGAGCCTTGCGTCGGTACCACCACCAGATCGGACGCCCCGATGGCATAGGCCACCGTCAATGACGCCGTGCCTTCGCAATCGACCACCACAAACGGCGCTTCGGCCGCCGCCTCCTCGATCTTGTCGAGGATGTTTTCCTGATTGGCGTCTGACACGATGCGGATATTGGCGGGGCAGCCGTTCAACTGTGACCAGGCGAGGATCGGACGGTTGGGGTCGGCGTCTATAATAATGACCTGCGTCTTGCGCGCCAGTTGCGTGGCCATCAGCGTCGCCGCCGTGGTCTTGCCCACGCCGCCTTTGGGCGAAATGAAGGATATGACCGGCATGTCGGGCTCCCTGAGCAGGCTATCGGATAGCCACTGGCTAGCCTGCCGCTCTTTGCGCAAAAGTTAATGAAGTGTTAACGCTTTACCTGCGCCGATTCTGAGGCAGGGTCCAGCCGATAGCCTTCCGCCAGCTAACGGAAAGCTGTGGGAAAGCCTTCGGCTTCCTCTCTGAAAGCCGTCCAGTAGCTGCCAGACAGGTTTTGGACAGCCGCCCGTTAGCTTTCGGTTAGCCACAATCTAGCTCCCCAATAGCTAACAGAAAGTTAATAGCTAACCGAAATCCAACCGATAGCCTGTGCATAGCTTTCCTATGGCTATCGGATATATGCTAGATAGTTGGTAGCTATCCGCTTTCTGTTTTTCAAGGATCACTTAAAAAAAGCCTGAGAAGAGTGGCGGCAATAAGTTATTGAATAAATGTGGGATAGCTTTTGGCTATCTTTTGAGTATCTGATCAAGAGCCTCCGGCGGGCAGGGGCACGGCCCCTGCACCCGGAACTGGGAGGGGAATTGGACAAAGAGATCAATAGTGCCCTGTGGAACTTCATCCGCCGGGATACCTCCGTTGCGAAGTTCGAAGCCTGGGTCTATGCCCACGAAGCCGCGCTCAGCGTTGCGTTAGGGGCAGAGCTTCATTTCAGGCTGATCGAAATGAACTATGCCGACCGTTATCAGGTCGAAGACATGCGCCAACAGCTTGAGGCGCATCTGCGCCCGGCCCTCATGTGCGAGTGTCCGGCCGTGGCTGATGAAGATGTCATTGCAATGGGAGGAAACGGACGTGACGGCCGGTTCTTTGCCTCAGTGAGCGAATGCGCAATGCCTGGTGATGACCTTTGGTGGTTATGGCTGGGGAAGTGTCAAACCTGCCATACCGATTGGCTGATCGCCCAGGAGGAGCGAATATATGATGACTTTTTCGTCGCCCGCCTAACGTCTGAACAAGCGGATTTGATACGCAACAACGGCCAATGGCCGCAGCGCTGGCTAACCTACGAAGACGTTTTACGGACGGGGAGGGCGCTCAGCAGGCCATGCCGTTTCGTCGAATACATCGCCCCTTCGCTATTATGGACTGTCGAAGAGCTTCGCCGTGCACGCCCCGATATCACCGTTGCTGAAATGTCCGAGTTCCTAGGTATAGAGGAGAGTCACGTCAAAGATATTCTGAAATATCAACGCAGTTAGCTGAAGGCTATCCGATAGCTATTATAATGTGTCGGGATTTAAGCGCCTCCGGCGGGCAGGGGCGCAGCCCCTGCACCCGGTTTCGGATGCGAAATCTATCCCCCGCGTAAAAAGCGCGGTTACCCTTTTGGGCATGACCGAGACGACGGACATGGCAGGCCCCTTGACCCCCGAACAGCGGCGCGAACATTTGCGTGCCTATGCGGACCGGATGTTGCGCGCCTTAAGCGCGATGGACGCGCCCGAAACGCCGGAGGCGGTCCAAGGGCATTCGCACCGCGCTGATGATCGAGCGCCTTTATGCGCGCTGCGACGCCTCTCAGACACTGGCGCACAAACACGCCATCGCCGCCATCGAGGATCAGGTGAAGTTGAAAAACAAACTCGAATGGTCCGGAAACTGGCTCGACAAGGCGCCGGATGTGCCCTTCATCACGCTCAAACCCGATGCGCTGAAAGGGATGCAGTGGCCACGCCCGCCGCGCGATTATGTCGGCGAACTCAAGGCCAGGATCGACCAGATCAAGGCCGCTTCGCAATCCAAGCCCCAGCCTCAGCCTCAGCCTCAGCCTGCACCCGCGCCTATCGCGCCAGTCGAGGTCAAACCTCAGCCCAAACCGAAATCTGAACCCATTGCCTCGTCGAGGTCCCTGACCCCGCAGGAAGTGGCCTTGCGGGAGCGCGTGCTGAACACCGTGGCCATCCCCCGACCACAAGGCACCCCATTAACGCAGCACGATTACGGTCTGATCCGTGACGAAGATGTGGAAATCCTCCACGGGGACAGGCTCCCCCGCCTGTATGAAATGGGCGAAACGCGCGATACGCTGCTGAAAGCGCTCAAAGCCTACAGCCGCGAAGACCTCAATCTGTTGTGGCCCGACCTGTTCCCGCTGGATACCGGGTAAAGGGTTTAGCCGCTGAAGATTTAGCCACGAAACGTAGTTCGGCGAAGCCAAAAACACGAAAAACACGAAACGAAG
>NZ_JAIXSV010000210.1 GCF_027484505.1 Asticcacaulis sp. | reverse complement strand
GCGATGGCGAAAATAAGAACGCAACGCATCGGCCACGATGGACGACTTCGACGCGCCGGGCTTGCTGGCCAGTGCCTCAAGTTCGTTTGTCAGTTCGTCATCAAGGTAGAGGTGGTGCCGGGGTTTCATGGGCCTGTCCGTCCGCTGGTGTTCAGGAGGATCGGCGTGGACGACCGGCGGGCTTGGGGTGCCGGGCATCAGGGCGCGTCTCCTCCACAGAGTAAGCGCCATGATGCCATCGCTGAGGTTAGGGCCTCATAGCTCCATTACCGTCCGTAGATGCCTTCTTGCCGCATCCTGCGCACGGGCGGACGGTTGAAGCCGTGTCTCCGCTGTGATCCGGGACTGGTCGTGACTGTGGGGGATGGTCAGGGACTGCTCGCGCTAGCGGAACGCCAATGCCAGGATATAGCCGGGGACCGGAATTTCGGTACGGTATGGATGCCGTTTATCGTAACGTTGGGTAGCCACCCCAAACCGGTCAGCAACTTCCTAGACCAAATCAAGCAACAGCATCCAGCCCACTGCGCTGGATGATCGAAAGCAGCCGTAGCGCCGGACCTCCCGGCTTCTTCGCCCCGCGTTCCCAGTCTGACACTAGGTTCTTTGACACATTGAGATAGCGCGCGAAGACCGGTTGCGAGACATGCTCCGCCTCGCGGATGGCCTTGATCTCTTCCGGCGACAGGACGGGCGCTGGCGCAAGGCAGGCCTCGTCGAACTCGCGCATGGTGCGCTTGTCGATGCTGCCCGCTTCGTGGAGACCTTCCATCATCTCGTGGACGGCGGCCATCGCATCGCTCTTGTAGGTCTTTGCCTTAGCCTTGCTCATCGTCTTTCACCTCGACCAATCGGCCCGCTTCAACTTCCGTTTCGATCTGGTCATCACCCAACCCCAGCATGATGCCAGCAGCTTTGCGATAGACCTTCAGTTCCGCCGCACTTAGGTTCGCCTTTTCGCTCTTGGCGAAGGCGAAGACGAAAATGGCCCGCTCGCCCGAGCGGAAGACTAGGATCGAGCGATAGCCGCCCGACTTCCCCCCGCCCTGGCGCGCGATGCGTTGCTTGATGAGGCCGCTGCCTAAGTCGGCATCGACCTGGCCGGATTCGGCTCGATGAACAGCATCAGCAAGCGAAGCATCGCTAATCTTTTCATTTGCCGCGAACTTGGCGAACCAACGGTTTGCGTAGATGCGGATGCGCGGGTTGTCAGTCATTCAGCAACGTTCCACTATCATACTTAGTGTTATGACTCAATGAATATGAGCCGCTCATGTTTTGCTCGATCTGATCGCCGATCCGCTGCCTCGATCACGTGCCCATCGTCAAGATGGGCAGGATCATCAGGCTGCCCGGATTGCGGCGGGCGATAGTGCGGTTGAGCCGTACCCGGTTGGACGGCTTTGCCTTTTCACCACTCCCACGCCCATCACCGGATCGCCTCGATGTATGATTCGGGGTTTCATTCGCTGGTAGCAAATAGCCTTTTGCTTGGATTGACCTGCACCTCTTTGTAGAGGAACAACTGCGTGTAACTTATTGCTTAATAATATCTTTCTTCTGCATTGTGGTCTCGGGTATGCGCTTGGCGGTAAGTCCTGATTGGACTCTTGACGAAAAAGAGCGGATGATTCCGGCACCCGCCCTTTCCAGCAAAAACAACCAAATGGTTATTGTCACGACGTGACAGCCATAGGTATATCACGACCTCAGCGGTCTGAAAATGTTACCGTTGAAATAGTCTCGAAAAAGCGGAGCTGCTGGCGGGTTAGAAGCCGATGCCTATCCCCCTGTCTCTGCCGAACGACCATTCGATGCTGCGGCTCTCATGCATCAGGCCGGTGATCTCTTTGCCGCGCTGCCGCTCCAGCACGTCACGCCACGGGACAAGGGCAAAGTCCTTGGCGCGTTCGACTACCGCGTACTGGCCACCGTTCAGCGTGACCTTGTCTTTCAGGGTGCCGCTGTATTCCACCCACGGGCGCATCTGCACATAGGTCTTGCCCAGTGCCTGCGACAGCCGCTGGCCCTCGGCCTTCAGCTCGCGGGCTGCCATCTGCTGTTCGAGATTAGGCGGATAATGGACCTTGTCACCTTCGGCCCGAACGAGCCCCTGTTTCATCATCCACTGTTCCCGGTCGTAGAGTGCGTCCCTGACCTGTTTCCCGAAGCCCGTGTCCGCCAGCGGCGTCCGTTGCGGTGCGGTTAGTTCCTTATCCAGCCATGTCCATGCTTCGCGCCGCTCAAGGCTGCGCAGCGGTTCGGGTGACAGGACCTCTATATTGACCGGGTTCTGGCTGACCTTCTGCTGTTCATAGGCCAGTACCGTATCACGGTAGGTCTGACCGACCCTGAAACTGTAGTCGTCTTCCCATGTGATGCCGCCCATAGCCCGGCGAACAGCTTCGATACGGCGCACATGGGCTTCTGCAAAGCGTACCGTAGCGAGGCGGTCGTGCCTGAGATGACGCTCTACGGAATAGCAGCCGTCTTTGGCGGCGACCTCGGCTATGGTGTGATCCACCTTGCGCAACTGGGCGACCTTGGGTGTCAGGCGCACAATGGCGTCAGTCGGCACCTGCGGGGCCGTCTCGCCCTTGCCGATCTCGACCACGTGGGTGTGACCGTCCACGCCGTCGATAACCAGCAGGTGGCGGTCTTCCAATTCATCGTACAGGCCACGGTGTGCCACGCGCCCGATGATGGGCGGCATGGGCTCGGTATGGGAAAGCGACGCCGCACGATGGGCCTCGGCATCCTGCCCCATGCCGTAGCCGGCGTCGTGGATGCGCAGCGTCTCGACCATCCGGCCGTCCTTACCGAGGGCCAGGTCGTGACGCAGGCTGTTGATGATGTCGCCGCGCCGTCCAAGCTGGCGCAAGGCGGCCTCAAACTCCTCGCTGACCTGCCACAGGCCGCCCTTATCGGGTGTGGCCAGTTCCAGCGTCTCCAGATGCCTCAGACGGCCCGTAATCAGCGACTGACGTTCTGGGCTGGGGTCTATGGCCCGTACCCGGCCCTCGGCGTCCCGGCCTTCCTCAATCCAGCGGTCTATCGTGGTGTAGCGGCTGGCGGTC
>NZ_JAIXSV010000234.1 GCF_027484505.1 Asticcacaulis sp. | reverse complement strand
TACAACTTCACCTTCCGCAACAAGGGCGGGCTGGTCATGCCGGTGATCCTCAGGATGGATTACACCGACGGGACGTCCGAAACCGTGCGCATCCCGGCCGAAGTGTGGCGCTATAATCCGACGCAGGTCACCTGGCAGCACGCGACGCTGAAAACGCTGAAGCAGGCGGTCATCGACCCGTTGTGGGAAACGGCGGACGCCGATGTCTCCAACAACGCCTTCCCGCGTAAGATCGACGAACAGCGCTTTGAGGTCCGCGAAGGCGAAGACGGACCCAACCGCATGAAGGACGACGATCTGGTGGTCACGCCGGACAGCCTGAAAACCCAGCCCAAAAAGGCGGACAAGAAGTGATCCGACGCGGTTTCCTGCTGGGGGGGGCGGCCCTGATGCTCGCTTCTCCCACATGGGCCCATCGCGGCCACCACACGCTGAGTGTGGTCGAAATCGCCGCCGATGGCACGGTAACGGTGATCCATACCCTGTCGGCGCACGATAGCGAACCGGAACTGGTCGAACTGGCCCCCGACGCGCAACCCTCCGTGGACGACCCGGACGCTCTGAAGGCGCTGGAAGCCCACCTGCGCGATGCCTTTACGATCAATGGCCAGAGGCTCGACTTCTTTGCCTACGAAGCCTGGGGCGACGACCTGCAATTCACCTTCAAGGGCAAGCTAGACCGCGTGCCCCAGAGCGTGACGGTCGCTTATGGCCTGTTCCCGAACTCGCGCAAAACCGGCGTCGGGCTGGTCAATGTACGGATTAACGGCGTGACCAAGAGCCTGACCTTCGCCAAGGGCGATGCCCCGAAGACGGTGACTTTCGATTAAAAAACGTCAACGGCCGCCGTGTCACGCTCCAGCTGAAAGCGATATATCCGGCGCACCATCTGATAAAAGCAGAACGTCGCTACCAAAGAGCTGATATTGCCGACGCTTTCGGCCCACACCAGAAACGGCATGTCGATATAGGCCTGATCACTGGAGAAGGTCTGGCGCGTGATGAACCAGCCGATGAGATTACCGATCAGATAGGTCGCCCACCAGATGTTGATCAGGGGCACACTATGACCGCCGGGGCCACGACTGGCGATCCAGATCTCCTTCAAGGTTACGTAGGGCTTCCAAAGGCTGGCAAACGGTATGAAAAACCAGCCAACGGCCCAGGCAGGCGTCGTCGCCATTCGCCCCGGTTGAAGCGCGTGGGCGTTTTTAGCCGCCCTATATACCCAGATCAGGGATACGACACCTGAAACTGCCCAAAACAGGGCCCAGATCAAAATGCCGATGGCGTTGATCGTATAGGCAGAGGACTCGTCATACATTGGATCGTGCCAATTGATGAACAGAGGCGCTATGACCGTGGGTACGGTCGTCACCATCAAGGCACCCATCAGGCGCAGTGCCCAAATGGTCAGCTTCGGCATGGGCCTGAAGCTATAGGTTCTGGTATTCATTTATTCCCCCCGGAAAATCTTTAAACCAGCCCCGTCTGGCCGATCTTGTAGAAGCGCTCTGCGCGCTGGGCCACCAGTTGATCCGGCGACAGGTAATCCAGCGCCTGAAGCTCGGATTCCACCACATCGCCGACCTTTTTGATCGCCGCGTCCTTGTCGGCGTGCGCGCCGCCGGCGGGTTCTTCGATGATGCGATCGACGATACCGAGTTTCAACAGGTCAGTGGCGGTAATCTTCATCTGATCGGCGGCGTCCTTGGCGCGCGAGCCGTCGCGCCACAGGATCGAGGCTGCCCCTTCCGGCGAAATGACCGAATAGATGGAGTGTTCAAGGATCAGCACGCGGTTGGCGGCCGCCAGAGCGATGGCTCCGCCCGACCCGCCTTCGCCGGTGACGGTGGCCACAAACGGCACCTTCAGCGTCAGGCCGCGCTCGGTCGAACGCGCAATGGCCTCGGCCTGACCGCGTTCTTCGGCCCCGATGCCCGGATAGGCGCCCGCCGTATCGACGAAGGTGATGACCGGCAGGCCATACTGTTCGGCCATGTCCATCAGGCGCACCGCCTTGCGGTAGCCTTCCGGACGCGCCATGCCAAAATTGTGGCGCAGGCGCGAATTGGTGTCGTGACCCTTTTCGTGGCCCATCACGACCACAGAGCGACCGCGGAAACGCCCCAGACCGCCGACAATCGCCTGATCGTCGCCGAATTTGCGGTCACCGCGCAGCTCGACAAAGTCCTCGATCAGTCCGCTCAGATAATCGACCAGATGCGGGCGTTCCGGGTGGCGGGCGACCATGGTCTTTTGCCAAGGCTCAAGGCGGTCGTAGGTTTCCTTGATCAGCACCTGGGTGCGTTCACGCAGAGCGCGGATTTCGGTGTCGAGATTAGCCCCTCCCGAAGACGACAGGGCCGACAATTCCTCGATCTTGGCTTCCAGATCGGCGATCGGACGTTCGAATTCGAGATAATGGCGCATGATCTTCCGGGACTCAGGTTCCGTTACAAACCTTGGCGTTTAGCCCAAGTCGCGGCGGGGGGCAATATGCCCGAAGGGACAAGGGTTCAGGAATCGCTTACCCAGCGCGGCGTTTCGACAGCGGGTGATGCGTTTCAACCACCTCTTTCAGCCGTTCAGTCGCCACGTGGGTATAGACCTGCGTGGTCGAAATGTCGGCGTGCCCCAGCAGCGTTTGCACAACGCGCAGGTCAGCCCCGCCTTCGAGCAGGTGGGTGGCAAAGGCATGGCGCAGAACGTGCGGCGACACGCGCGCCGGGTCGATCCCGGCCTCCAGCGCCGCTTCGTCCAGCAACTGCCCTACCCGGCGGCGCGTCAGATGCCCTTCGGCCCCGCGCGAGCAGAAAAGATAGGGGTTGGCCTTGTCTTTAGCGCTTAAGAATAGAGGCCGGATGTCGAGATAGTCTTTAATGGCCGCGCGCGCCGACGGGTTGAGCGGCACCAGCCGCTCGGTGCCGCCCTTGCCCTTGACGATCAGATAGGCCGGGTCTTTTTGCACGGCATCGAGGCGCAGGGCGACGATTTCCGACACCCGCATCCCTGAGGCATAGGCGATCTCGATCAGACATTGCAGGCGGGTGGCCTGATGCGCGTCTTTTGACTCGGCAGCGGCGATAAGGGCGTCCACCTCTTGCCGGCTGAGAATTTTGGGCAGGGGCCGGCCTTTTTTAGCGGCGGCGATCTTGCGGCTGGGGTCGTTGTCGCTCAGCCCTTCGCGCACGCAGAAACGATAGAATTGCCGCACAGCGGCGCGCTTGCGCTGAAGCGTCGATGAGGCCAGCCCGCGCGCATCCAGCGCCGCAAAAAACCCGGCAATATCGCCTTCGCTGAGGGTCAAAAGCCCGTCGGCATCGACCCCGGCATGGTTGCGCAGATCGAGCAGGTCCTGACCATAGGCCTCACGCGTGCGCGGCGAAGCATTGCGTTCGACGCTGAGCATCTCAAAAAAAGCGGTGAGCGGATCGGGACGCATGGTGTGGCTTTCGAAACGGGGACGATTAACCGTCTTTGGCACTATCAAAGCAATTTGGTTTATGACTGGCTAAATCGGGCCAACATCGTGTAAAGCACCTGCATGCATATCGTTTTTCCGCGCACGGGGCGCGCGCGTCGTGCCTGAGACCTCGAAACCGACTGAACCGCGTCTGATCCTGCCGCGCCCGGTGGCGCTGGTGGGGCTGATGGGTGTGGGCAAGACCACGGTGGGCCGGCGGCTGGCCGAAGCCCTGGCCGTGCCTTTCCGCGATGCCGACGAAGAGATCGAAAAGGCCGCAGGCCTCAGCGTCTCCGACATCTTTGCCGCCTTTGGTGAGGCGGGCTTCCGCGATGGCGAGCAGAAGGTCATTTCGCGCCTGCTCGACGACGGGCCGCAGATACTGGCGACCGGCGGCGGGGCCTTTGTGCAGCCCGCCACCCACGACATCATCCGGCAAAAGGCCATCACCGTGTGGCTGAAGACCGATCTGCGCGTCATCGCGCGGCGCGTCGCCAACCGCAACCACCGCCCGCTGCTGCGCGACCGCGACCCGATGGAGGTTCTGCGCGAGCATGAGGCCAAACGCTACCCCTTCTACGCCAAGGCCGACATCACGGTCGATACCGGCGATCAGTCGCACGGCAAGAGCGTCGAACTGGTCATCGGCGCGCTCAAGCGCTTTCTGGAAACGAAATAATGCCCACACTTCCTGTCTCCGGCGGCGATTTCCGCCCCTATGAGGTCGAGGTCGGCACCGGCCTGATCGCTTCGGCCGGTCGTCGCGTCCTCCCTTTTCTCAAAAACCGCCGCACCCTGATCGTCACCGACACCCATGTCGGGCCGCTGCACGCCGGACACCTCAAAGAGGTGCTGGAGGCCGAAGGCATTGCCGCGCAAATCCTCACCCTGCCCGCCGGCGAAGAAACCAAGTCGTGGGAGGGGCTGAAGACCCTGACCGACGGTCTGGTCGAGGCCGGTCTGGACCGCAAGGACGTGATCATCGCGCTCGGTGGCGGCGTTATCGGTGACCTGACCGGCTTTGCGGCGGCCATCTATATGCGCGGCATCGACTTCGTGCAGATCCCCACCACCGTGCTGGCGCAGGTCGATTCCAGCGTCGGCGGCAAGACGGCCATCGACCACCCGAAGGGCAAGAACCTGATCGGGGCCTTTCATCAGCCGCGTCTGGTCCTGTGCGATCTCGACGTGCTGGCCACCCTGCCGGCGCGCGAAATCCGCTGCGGCTATGCCGAGGTGATCAAGTACGGCCTTTTGGGCGACAAGGCGTTTTTCAAGTGGCTGGAGGCGAATGATCAGGCCGTACTGGCGCTGGAACCGGCGGCCATTGAGCGCGCCGTCGCCCGCTCGGTCGAGATGAAGGCCGAGATCGTCGCCGCCGATGAACGCGAAGGCGGCCAGCGCGCCCTGCTCAATCTGGGCCACACCTTTGGTCACGCGCTGGAGGCCGAGCTGGGGTTTGGCGACACCCTGCTGCATGGCGAAGCCGTGGCCATTGGCATGGGCATGGCCTTCCGCTATTCGGCGCGCGTGGGCCTGTGTTCTCAGGCCGAGGCCGACCGCGCTGTTGCCGCCATTGCCAAGGCCGGTCTGCCGACGCAGATGACGCAGATCCGCAACGCGGCCTTCGATGCCGACACCCTGATCCGCCATATGGGCCACGACAAGAAGGCCGAGGGCGGCAAGCTGGTCTTCGTGCTGGTCAAGGGGATCGGTGAGGCCTTTGTGGCCAGGGATGTCTCCGCCGACTCGATCCGCGACTTCCTGATCGCTGACGGGGCCAGCGCCTGACTACACCTCCCCGCTGGCGGGGAGGGGGACCGCGCCCGCAGGGCGTGGGGGTGGGGTGGACCTTGACCGCAAGGGTAACCTTGTTTGATGGGTCGGCAGCGCCTGTGATCGGGTTTAGAAACCCCACCACCACATCTCAGCGGCTTTCGCCGCTTCGTGCGGTCCCCCTCCCCGGCATAGCCAGGGAGGTATAAGGCTTTATTCTCCCGCCACGATTTCCGGATCACTTTCCTTCTGCGCGCGGAAATATTTGCGCGTATGCCGCCCCAGAAACTGCGCGAAGTCATCGACCAGCGTATAGGCCACCGGCACGAACAGCAGCGACAGTAGCGTGGACGTAATCAGCCCGCCGATGACCGCAATGGCCATGGGCGCGCGGAAGGCCACGTCGGCACCCCACCCCACAGCAATCGGCAACATGCCCGCCCCCATGGCCACGGTGGTCATCAGGATGGGTCGCGCCCGCTTATGCGCCGCGTCCATCAGGGCGTCCATGCGTGGCATGCCGCGATTGATGGCTTCCAGCGCGTATTCGACCAGCAGGATCGAGTTCTTAGCCGCAATGCCAGTCAGCATGATCAGGCCGATCAGGGCGGGCATGGACAGCGACTTGCCGGTGATCAGCAGCAGGAAGAAGGCCCCGCCAAAGCTGAGCGGCAGGGCCGTCAGGATGGTGATAGGGATGGTGAAGCTGCGGAACAGGAGGACCAGCACCACATACATCAGCATGATACCCGTGCCGATGGCCACCATGAAGCCGGTCGCCATTTCGGCCTGACTTTCCTGATCGCCGGTGACCAGCTCCTGCACGCCCGCAGGCAGGTTCTTCATGATCGGCAGGTTGCGCACGGCGTCCTGCGCGATACCCGCAGGCACGCCTTCGGGCAGGTTGGCCTTCACCGTCGCGGTGCGCGAACGGTCGATGCGGGTGATCTGGATCGGGCCAGAGCCGAAGCGCACGTCGGCCACGGCCTCAAGCGGTACAGGTACGCCGGTATTGGTCGGGACTTTCAGTTCCGCCAGTGTCTCCACAGCGGTACGCGCCTGCGTATCCATCAGCACGCGGATCGGCACCTGACGGTCACCGATATTGTACTTGGCGAGAATCTGGTCGAAATCGCCCACGGTGGCCACGCGCGCCGCCTGAGAGATGGCCTGCGACGACACGCCCATCAGCGCCGCCTGATCCGGCTTTGGCGTCACCAGCACTTCAGGCCGCGACAGGTTGGAAGCCGAGAAGACGTTGCGCAGGCTGGACAGGCCGCGCATCTGACGCTCCAGCTCACGCGACGCCTGCTCCAGCGCCATCGGATCGTCAGACGCCAGGGTGAAGGAGATAATACCGCCCCCGCCGCCTTCCTGCCCAAACGATGCCCGCACGCCCGGATAGCGCGACACGAAGGTGTTGAAGTCGGACTCAAACTGCTGCTGCGTCAGCTTGCGCTCATGGCGCGGGATCAGATTGATGGTCAGGTTGGCCTTGCGCAGATCGACCGAGGCAAAGGCGCTCTTGACCTCCGGACGCTTTTTCAGCTCCTCCATGACCGAGATGACCACGGCGTCCGTCTCATCCAGCCGCGTACCCGGCGGCATTTCGATGGACAGGAAGGAGCGGCCATTGTCACCGACCGGGATGAACTCCCCCGGCAGCTTGCTCGAAATGAAGATCGACAGGACGAAAAAGCCGATCCCGGCCATCAGTATGCCCCAGCGCATCTTCAGGCCGTCGCCGCCGTGTTTGCGCAGCAACGTCCACACACCATAGGCCAAGGCCGCGAAGATGCCAAAGCCGATCCCGGCCCCAATAAAGTCACCTATACCCTTGGGTGGTGCCGCCGGCGCAGACGGGGGTGGCGGCAGGAACGGCCCGGCCAGCATCAGCAGGGCCAGCGCCGCAAACCCCAGCCCCATCAACCCCAGCGGCCAGCGCGCGTGCACCACGGCGCGCCCGCTGATGAGGCCCAGCCCCAGACCACCGACCAGCACGACCAGACCGATCGCCCCCAGCAGCAGACCTGTGCCCTTGGTAGCGAACTCCGCCCCACCCAGCAGCAGCAGCAGACCGCCGACCGTGATTCCGACCGTCCACAGAAGCGTGCGCCAGTATAAGGGGCTCTCAAGCCCCCATCTCAGGCTGCTCAGATAGCCCTTCATCCAGAACGGATCACCGTGTTCCTTGCCCGGATTGGCGCGCATCAGATAGGCGCCCATCAGCGGGGTGAGGGTCCGCGCCACCACCAGCGAGAAGAAGACCGAGACGCAGGCCGCCACGGCAAAGCTCTTGAAAAATTGCCCCACAATGCCCGGCATGAAGCCCACCGGGGCAAAGACGGCGATGATGGTCGCCGTCGTCGCCACCACGGCCAGACCGATTTCATCGGCGGCCTCAATGGCGGCATCATAGGGCTTTTTGCCGTCGCGTATGTGTCTGACGATGTTCTCAATTTCCACGATGGCGTCATCGACCAGAATACCGATGGTCAGCGACAGGGCCAGCAGCGACACGATGTTGAACGAGTCGTTGATCACGTACATGACGAAGAAGGTCGGCAGCAGCGACATGGGCATGGCCACCGCCGAGACAAAGGTCGCCCGCAGGTCACGCAGGAACAGCCACACCACGAACACGGCCAGAGCCGCCCCGATCAGCAGGGTTTCCATCGAGGCCAGATAGCTTTCCTTGACCCAATCGACCGAGGCCGTAACCTCTTCAATGACCATGTTCGGATGCGCCTTGCGGATGGCGTCCATCGACTTGCGCACCGAATCGGCGACATCGACTTCGGACGAACCGATGGAGCGATAGACGGCAAAGCCCACCACCTCATTGCCATTAAAACGCGCCCGTTCGCGCGGTTCGGCCCAGGTGTCGATCACCTGCCCCAGATCGCCCAGACGCACCGAGCCGCCGTTCGACAGCGCAATACGCGTTTCGCGCAGGGCATCGACCGAACCGGCATTGCCGAGCGTGCGGATCGACTGCTCAGAGCCGCCAACCTCAAGCCGCCCGCCGGGCAGGTTGACATTGGTGGCGCGCAACTGGTTCGACACCTCGGCCGCCGTGATCCCCTGCCCGGCCAGACGCGCCGGATCGAGCTGGATACGGATTTCGCGCGTCACCCCGCCGATGCGCGACAGCTTGGCCACGCCCTTATTGGCCAGAATCTTCTTGGAAATGTCGTTATCGACAAACCACGACAACTGCTCAGGGTTCAGGCCGTCGCCGCGGATAATGTAGTTGATCAGCGCCTCGCCCGACGCCTCTTCGCGGCGAATGATCGGGTCCTGCACGTCGGCGGGCAGGTCCGAACGGATCTGCGCCACGGCGTTGCGTACATCATTGGTCGCTTTTTCGAGATCGACGCCCAGCTGGAATTCGATAGCGGTCGTGGACACCCCGTCATTGACGTAGGAGGTGATGTGCTTGACCGAGCCGATGCCGGAAACGGCGTCTTCGACGCGGCGCGTCACCTGGGTTTCCAGTTCCGCCGGGGCCGCCCCCGACTGCACATAGGTGGCGGTCACCACCGGCAGGTCGATATCCGGGAAGTTATTGATGCGCAGGGCCTGAAACGCGCCCCAGCCAACAATGGTCATGACGATGAAGAACAGCACCGTCGGGATGGGGTTGCGGATCGACCACGACGAAATGGTGCCGCGATTAGGGGGTGTGGCGGGGCTGTTCATTACTGGCCCCCGGCCTTTTCAGCCCCGGCAGGCGTGGTCGTTTTGGATACGCGCACGGCGTCGCCATCAACCAGGAAGCCCGCCCCGCTGGTCACCACCTTTTCACCGGCGCTGACGCCGCTGGCGATCACGATGGCGTCGCCGCGCCGTTCCCCCGTCTTCACCTTGCGGCCGCTGACCTTATTGTTGGCCTCGACCACGAAGGCCACCGGCTGGTTCTGCTGATAAACGACGGCCTTTTGCGGGATAAGGACGGCGGGTTGTTCGCCGACCGTGATCGAAGCGCGGGCGAACTGACCCGGCTTGAATCCGGCATCGGCGGGGATGCTGATGCGGGCATAGCCCAGCCGCGTCTGCTGATTGACCGCCGGCGTGACGACGCGCACCGTGCCGGTGACCGTCTGACCGGTTTCACCGGTGACGGTAGCGGTCATACCGGCTTTCAGCGCGCTCAGCTCGGTTTCGACCACTTCCATATTCATTTCGATGCGGTTGTCGCGCACGATGCGGAACAGCTCGGTGCCCGGCGACACGATCTGACCCGCCACGGCCGTGCGTGAGGTGATCAGGCCCGACACCGGGGCGCGCACCACCGTCTGATTCAGTTGGGTCAGGGCCTGCGCCGCAGACGCCTCGGCGGTGGCGACCTGTGCCTGAGCGGTCTTGTAGGCGGCTTCTTTCTGATCGAGCGCCGACTGAGAAGCATAGCCCTTATCGAACAGCTCTTTATACCGCTGATAGGCGCGCTCGGCCTCAACGGCCTGTGCTCTGGCGCTCTGGATACCGGCCTGCGCCTGCTGAAGCTGGGCGCGCAGCACGGCGTCATTCATCTTCAGCAGCGGCTGCCCCTGCTTTACATACTGCCCTTCATCGACCAGCACGGCGGTGGCGGTCAGGCCCCCGACCTCAGCCCCGATGGGTGCCTCCTGCCAGGCGGCCACCGTGCCGGAGCCGGAAATCACCAACGGGGCCACGGCTTCGGTGGCCAGCGTCGCCTCGACCAGCGCCCCTTCGGCGGGCTTCTTTTCCTCCTCACCCTTCTGACCGGAGCAGGCCGCCACGGACAGGGCCAGCACGCCGCTCAGCAAAAGCCGCGAGGCGGACCGTTTGAAAGCGGTGGAAACATAAGGAGCCGAGGCAAAAGCGCGCATGGGCGAAATCCTGAAGACTTGTAATCCAAACAGACTTATCGTTTCATTGACTGAACAGTCAACGAACAGCGTATTAAAAATAATCAATGCCGCCAAAACCCCACACTCCCCCTAGCGAGGACGCGTGCGCCCGCGGTCTGAAAGCCGTCGCCAGACGGCTCGGCATCCGCGAGCGTGCCAAGGCGCTGCGGCCGGGGCAGATACTGGAGGCGGCGCGTGACGAATTCTGTCAGCATGGGTTTGCGGCGACGCGGCTTGAGGACATCGCCAGACGCGCCGGCATCTCCAAGGCGCTGATTTACGTCTATTATCCGACCAAAACCCATCTGTTTCTGGCGGTTGCCCGTCATGTGACCGACCCCATCAAAGGCGCAGACTTCGTACTGGACCCCGAACGCTCCGCCGAGGACCAGTTGCGGCACGAGCACGAACGCTTCTACGCCAACCTGCTACAGGACGAGCATACGCTGGGCATCCTCAGACTGATCATTTCGGAGAGCCACCGTGTGCCTGAAATCGGTCAGTTCTATGCGCTGGAGCTGGTCGGCGGCGAAATCGAGAGCCTGCGCGACCTGATCCGGCACGGCATGGCGCGCGGCGAATTCGCCCCCGACGCGCCAGAGCGGCTGACGGGTATCGAAGACATTGTGATCGCGCCCGGCATCATGATCATGCTGACCCAGATCATCGGCGGCGGCGTGCAATACGACCTGAGCAAATGGTCGCAGGCGCATCTCGACATGGTGCTGGGGCTGCTGAAGGCCCGTTGAGCCAACGCCTATTGTCTTCTTACAGCAGGCGCGTACACTTTCCACCGGGCACAAAAAGGACAGGACATCATGGTCGATTGGGAAGGCGGACGCCGCAGCGGGGTTGAGGATCGGCGCGGTCTGGGCGGCGGCGCCCTGATCGGCGGCGGCAGTATCGGGGCCATCGTGCTGGCCCTGATCGGCTATTTCGTCTTCGGCATCGACCCGCAGACCCTGCTCAGCCAGACGGCGCAAGTGTCGGGTCAGGCCTCCGGTCCGGCCGCGGTTGGCGCCTGTCCCGAAGGCGACAAGGCCTGCGAATTCACTGATGTCATGCACACCTCGGCCAATGAGGTCTGGGCTTCGGCCATCCGTGGCTATGAGCCCTCGACGCTTGTCCTTTATACGCAGGGCACCCAGACGGGCTGCGGCGTGGGTCAGTCGGCTATGGGCCCCTTCTATTGCCCCGCCGACCGTAAGGTCTACCTTGATCTCGACTTTGCCCGCACCCTGGAACAGCAACTGGGGGCATCGGGTGACTTTGCGCTGGCCTATGTCATCGGCCATGAGGTCGGCCATCACGTGCAGAACATCACCGGCCTGTCCGGCGAGGTGCAGCAAAGGCAGCAGCGCCTGAGCGAGCGCGGGTCGAACGCCCTCTCGGTCAAGCTGGAGCTTCAGGCCGACTGCTATGCCGGGGTCTGGGCCAAACGGTCGGATGCGCAGGCCCACTGGCTGGAAGCCGGCGATCTGGAAGAGGCACTCAATGCCGCCTCGGCCGTCGGCGACGACACGCTGCAACGGCGCAGCGGCGGCGAAGTCGTGCCCGATTCCTTCACCCACGGCACGTCGAAGGAACGGGTCTATTGGTTCAAAACCGGCTATTCATCCGGCGATCCCAACGCCTGCGACACCTTCAAAGCCTGAGCCGGACACCGCTCAACACACGATAAAACAACGGCTTAAGTTACGATTTTGGTTCAATACCTACGGAATCGGCTGTAGGATGATGCCTGAGACAGGGGCAACCAGACGGAGGCAGGGCCGGACACCGCCATGAGGGAAAGCGACGCCAACCGTATCCGTCAGCTTCAATTGCTGGCGACCATCTCCGATGAGGCCTTCGCGCAGATCACGCGCGGCGCGCTGGTGCAGACCTTTCCCGCCGGGGCCAACCTCATCTACGAAGCGGACTCAGTCGATTTTCTGTATATCCTGATCGACGGCATGGTCGAGCTTCAGGGCCACTGGCACGACAAGGAAAGTACGCTGGCCGTGCTGCGGCCCGTCTCGACCTTTATTCTGGCTGCCGTGGTGCTCGACGCCCCGGCCCTGATGGCCGCCCGCACCCTCAGCCGCTCACAGATCGTTATGCTGCCCGCCGAGACGTTCCGCGCCGCCATGCGCGAAGACGCCGGTTTTGCCGTGGCGGTGGCGCAGGAGCTGTCGGGCTGCTATCGCGGGCTGGTCAGGACCATCAAAAACCACAAGCTGCGTTCGGGCACCGAACGTCTGGCCAACTACCTCCTCACCCAGCAGGTGCGGCAGGGCGGCGGCGACACAATCGACCTGCCCTACGAAAAGCGCATCCTCGCCTCGCTGCTCGATCTGACGCCCGAAAGCCTGTCGCGCGCCTTCGCCCAGCTCGACAAATACGGCGTCGCCGTTACCGGCAGCCGCGTCGTCATCGGAAATGCGGCGGGCCTGCGCAAGCTGGCGCGCCCCAATGCCCTGATCGACAACCACAAACCGCCCAGAGGCGATGCGCACGGCAAGGCGGAAAAAGAACTGTGGCCCCTGCCCGGCGATCGCGGCTGCGGCATGGAAGTGGAGTAGCCACTTATCAAATATCAAGTCGCCGCACGGCCTTGATCAATAGCGCCCCTATCGCACGTTAAGGCGCATGTGGCGGTAGCTGCATATACGACTCCCTGAGGCTGTTTCAGGAGTGAGTCGATGTTTACCCCCTTTCCCGCAAGACTTCGCTGAGGGCACGGATGC
>NZ_JAIXSV010000183.1 GCF_027484505.1 Asticcacaulis sp. | reverse complement strand
TGCGCGCGATTTTGGCTTCCGCCCGCGACAGAGAGGGCAATAAGGCCTGCACCCGGCTCAACAGGTCTTCTGGCGTCTCATTGTTCTGATCCACTGCCGCCGCTCCGTTGGGGTTTGCGAAAACCGTCTTGCGATGATGTTACATTTTTGAATGTTTTTCAACAGAGCATCTTCTCGATTGCGCACTGTTGTAGAATCTGGATGGCTAAAAAATCAATAATTTAAAGACTATCGACGTACCTGGTTGCGATTCCGGGGGATGTGGGTTGAGTGACGTGGCGGTGCAATAACTATCAAAAATGTAGCTATAGGAAATTTTCAATTGACCATGCCGGCCATTTCAAGGAAAAAAGACCGGCGGCTGGCAGCAAGGACCATGTGTGAAAGTTGCGCCGTTGGTGAGGTTGAGTGAGCAGGCACGCCAGCGGCTGATCGGTAATAAAGACTGCTGCCCCGGTCAATGCTGATCAACCGAACACAGTGAAAAATGTCATCCTCTACCGATCTCACAAAAATGGTCCAGAATATGGAGCCGCTCTATGATGTTGAACCTTGCCTCTCTTCTGAGCGATCCGTTGCCTCCTGGGACAAAGGGCTTGCCATCACTCGCGCCTGATTTCACCGTGGGCCAAATTCCGGCACAAGGCTGGCGGCTTTTGATGGGAGACGTGCCGTTGCCGGCGGCAGTTCTCCGGCGCTCGTCCCTGGACCGCAATATCGAATTGATGCAGAGATATCTGGCGGTTAGCGGCATGCAGCTCGCGCCGCATGGTAAGACGACGATGTGCCCGCAGTTGTTTGAACGGCAATTGTTGGCGGGGGCCTGGGGCATTACGGTTGCCAATGTTCAACAACTGGCACTCTGCCATGCGGTGGGGGTGCCCCGTGTGCTGATCGCCAACGAAGTGGTTGGGGCGGCGGAGTTGGATGTATTTGCCGGGTTAAGTGCAAAGGCATCGGGCAGCGCCTATTACCTGCTGCTGGATAGCGTCCAGGGTGCCCATCAATTGCAGGCGGCCATGGTGGCACGGCCAGATGCACCGCCAGCCCGTGTCTTGATTGATGTCGGGTTCGTGGGGGGGCGATGCGGTGTGCGCAGCTTGGCGGAAGGTCTGGAAGTGGCGGATGAGCTCAGAGGCCTTGACCGTCTGCGGTTGGTTGGGGTGGCTGGCTACGAGGGGCTGTTGGCCAATGCGTCCGCGGTGGATGTTTATCTTGATACGATTGTCGGGTTACTGACAATTCTGCGGGCTGATGGGCGTTTTGCCGATCCTGATCAGATTTTGTTGAGCGCCGGGGGTTCAGCCTATTTCGATTTGGTTGCGCGGTTGTTTGGCGGCGAAGCCGGTCGAGGTATTGTGCCAATTCTGCGGAGCGGCTGCTATCTGACCCACGATGACGGTCTTTACAACCGCTTGCTGCGCGATGTCGCCGCACGAGGAGAAGCGCCCTGCCTGGAACCGGCGTTAGAAGTTTGGACCCGGGTTTTGTCGCGACCGGAACCTGGAATGCTGATCCTATCTGCTGGCAAGCGCGACCTGTCGCACGATATTGAACTTCCCATAATGCGGAATTGGTATCGGATGGGGTTGCACTCGATCCCGCAGCCAACGGGCGGTTGGCGGATCGTAAAACTCAGCGACCAGCATGCCCATGTTCAAGCCGATGTGCCTGAAACGGCGACGCCGCTGCAGGTCGGTGACATGGTGGCACTTGGGATATCACACCCCTGCACGACATTTGACAAATGGCGCCTGCTGCTGGAGGTGGATGATGAATATTGTGTAGTCGGCGGGCTGCGAACCTTCTTCTGAAATAATCAAAGATCACATTGACAACAGGGGGACTATTGGGAATTTCGTGCTCGGCTGGGCGTGTTTGAAATCAGGCGTTCATGGCCTTTGTGAACCTATCGCCGAGCAGGATGGTCGTCTGTGCCTTGATTTTAAACCGGCTGCACTGGCCTGCGCTCATATGTTTGGAGCCAGCAGCCTGCTTTGCGATGAAGTCGGACACCCTCTCGGCCGCATTGCTAACCGGATCAAGCGCCAGATGCGCATACCGGGCGGTGGTCTGCACCTGCGTATGGCCCAGCAATTTCCCGATTGTCAATCGGCATTGAAGTTTGACCCTCATCGGCGTCGAAAATTGACCCCCCTTTGATTTGTGTTTGGCGGTCGTGCAGGTAGTCCATAGGAGGGACCCGCGCGCGGCGCGGCGTGCCCCCTCGAGGCTGATGCGGCGTCGCGCGCGGGAGGAACCTGTGGGCCCACCTGAACGATCCGCCAGGGGTGGGGGTCCGGGGGCGGGGATCAGGCGCGGTTCTTGAACCGCCAGCTGTCATTGCCGGTTTCGACGATGTCGCAATGATGGGTGAGCCGGTCGAGCAGCGCCGTGGTCATCTTGGCGTCGCCGAACACGTTTGGCCATTCGCCAAAGGCCAGGTTGGTGGTGACCAGGACGGAAGTCTGTTCATAGAGCCGGCTGATCAGGTGGAACAGCAACTGGCCGCCGGACTGGGCGAACGGCAGATAGCCCAACTCATCCAGCACGACGAGGTCGAGCCTGGCGAGATGGTCGGCGATGCGCCCCTGCCGTCCGGCCCTTGCCTCGGCATCAAGGCAGTTGACCAGATCGACGACAGTGTAGAACCGGACCCTGGCGCCGCCACGGATGCAGGATCGGGCAATGGCGATGGCCAGATGGCTCTTGCCGGTGCCTGTTCCGCCCACCAGCACGGCGTTGCGCTGCTCAGCCAGGAACGATCCGGTGGCCAGTTCACGGATCAGCGCCTCGTTGACCGGAGTGCCGGAGAAATCGAACGGGGCCAGATCCTTGGCCAGCGGCAGGCGGGCGATGGTCATCTGGTACTCGATCGACCGCGCCTCCTTCTCGGCGATCTCGGCCTTCAGCAGTTCGCCGATGATGCGGGGCACGGGATATTGCCGCTTGAGCCCGTTGGCGACGACCTCGTCAAAGGCGGCACGCATGCCGGTGAGCTTCAGCGTGCCCATGATCTCCAAGATTTCATGACGCTCCATTGACCGTTCTCCGCAGGCTGTCATACCGCCCGCAATCGGCCACCGGCGCATGCCGGAGGGTCAGGGCGGCGGGGGTGAGGATGCTGACGGGATTGGGCGGTTCCCGACGCCGGGACAGGATGTTCAGCACCACGTCGCTGGAATGCACGCCGTTGTCCAGGGCCTCGGCGCAGGCCGCCTCCACGGCAGCCAGGATATCCACCATTCCGGGGTCCCCACGCGATCCTGATCGCGTGGGGTGGGTTGCCGGTTGCCATCGCTGGAACCGGCCAGCCTTGTCCGGATACGTCCCAGGCTGCCGGGCAAGGTCCAGTCCTTGAACGGCGCCCCATTGCGCAACGCTCCCGGTTTGCGGGCGAGGACAGGCACATAGTGCCAAGGATCGTAGACCGTTCCGCCCCGGCCGAACTGCCTCGGGTGATCGGCCATCAAGGTACCGTCCTGTCGGATCAGTATCCGCTCCGCATAGGCATGGACCTCCACCGGTCGGCCGACGGCACGCGCCTGGACGGAATATTTGTTGTTGTCGAACCGGACCAGACAGGTTCGCGACACCGACGCCGGATTGCTGTGGAACCCGTCGAACGGTCCGGCATAGGCAACCAGGTGCGGTCGTTCGGCCTCGAACATCTCCCACACCGTCCGGTCACCCCGTTCCGGATGGCGATGTGCCCGGGCATGGGAGACGAGAGCGGTCCAGCAGCCAGGCATTCATCTCCGCATAGGTCATGAACCGCAGCCGCGGCGTAAAGAACCGCTCCCGCACCAGGCCGACCTGGTTCTCCACCTGACCTTTCTCCCAGCCCGCCGCCGGCGTACAGGCGACCGGCTCCACCAGATAATGCGCGCACATCTGGGCAAAGCGGCGGTTGAATGCCCGCTCCCTGCCGAGGAACACAGTATCCACATTTTCCACCGCCGCCGGACGGCGTTCGGCATTGTAGCTGTCCAGCAGCCCCTCTGGTGCCTGACCGTTCAGGACCAGGGTCAGCTTCCATGCCAGATTCTCGGCATCCTGAATGCCGC
>NZ_JAIXSV010000222.1 GCF_027484505.1 Asticcacaulis sp. | reverse complement strand
CCGTCGAAAGGCAATGAGGCCGGGCGCATGTCACGGCGGTTTGTCATTGTGCCTTTCAACAACCCCGTCACCACCCAGCAATCCAATTTAGCCAAGCACATTGAACAAAACCTGGCAGCGTACATTGCTCTCTGTGCCCGAGCCTACAATATTCTGGGCAGGAAATACGGCAGCAGCGACTTGTTCCGCTCGGCACCGTCGTTTTTCCGCGAACAGGCCTGCGGTCAGTTTATTCAATCGAATTCTCTGGCTCTCTTTATGAACAGTTCGGCTTTTGTTCGGGGCGAGCAATACGCCACGCCCTGGACGCTTATCGAGGAGGCCGCCAAGACCGAAGCTGGCTTTACAGGAGCAAAGGAGATGACAAACAATCTGCGCGATGTGTACGGCCGCCAAAACATTTGCAACGCCCTTGGACTTACACTTTCCAAAGGACCCGAGACTAGATTCGACAAGTTGACTCAGACTGAATATTGTTGTTTTTGGGTTGAAGGAATTGCGCTAAAATCTGTTTTAGACAAGGCAGCTGCAGAGGGAATGACTGCATAATTTCTTTTTACTTTATTGAAGATTGAAAAAAAGAAGACTCTAAACACGTTTTGCTTCCACAATTTTTTTTTTTTTTAATTTACACGTGGTCAGAGAGATTAAAAATCACCCACTTTTGTGTTGACAAAAAAAAATGGGTCATCGGCTATTGGACAACATGACAGATCCTTTCGATTCTGGTGCACAAGCACGAAAGGGGTACGCTCGACCCACTCACGCTGAAATGATTCGGTTGGGTCGGACGCCCATCAAAAGAGGCGTGGATCCTGTAACGGGAAAAAGCTACACCATTTATGCCGACGACAATGATTTGCCCAAACCCGATCATGATTACCGTCGTCCGGCCGAAGAAATGCTGTATCCGACTCGCAAACTCGTTCAGTTGATGGGCGGCCACCACCCTGATGAAGTGACGCCAGAGCGCGATTTGGTCGAAGCGGATGACTTGGAACCGGATGGTCTCAATGCCAACTATGAAGACTACCGGCGCGCTTTCATCGAAGATCTGGTCCTGCGCAATTCTTCGGGCGTGCGCGAGTCAATTCCTGTCGAGTTTGAAGACGGGCGCAAAACGGGCATGTTGGGCTATCAGCACATCGCCCGCATCAAGCCATATGTGAAACCGGTCATCCGCCCCTTTGATCCGCGCGAAAAGCCACAAGTGACGGCACAATCGTCCATGACGGAAGGTTCGGACTGGGACGCGGATCCACGGCGGCCGCAACAGCGCACAGGCACGACCAATCGTGCCGGCAATGCCAGCATGCGCGACAGCAACACGGAGGGCACCACTGATTACAAGACCGAGCGGCCCGGCACCCAGCGCCCTGGCTTTGAGCAGGAAGTGGCGCGCGGTCGTATGCCCGTGCAGGCTTCGGTGGTCATGAACAACGCTGGCACCACCAAGTACGAGACGGACCGGCCCGGAACTCAACGCCCTGGTTTCGAGCAAGAGGTGGCGCGCGGTCGCATGCCCGTGCAGGCGGCTACATTCTTGAATAATGCCGGCACGGTGCGCACGTCCACCGAACGACCGGGCACGCAGCGGCCAGGCACCATTCAGGAGGTTGGTCGTGGCCGCATGCCTGTGCAAGCAGCTGTTCACAATGCTGGCACGGTGCGCACCACCACTGAGCGACCGGGCCCACAGCGAGTCGGCGACCAAGGCGAGGTGGCGCGTGATCGCATGCCTGCGCAGGCGGCTGTGCACAATGCCGGCGTGGTCCAGACATCGACGGAACGGCCTGGCACACAACGACCAGGCGCGCTGAATGAACTGCCGCTCTTGCAATCGATTGTGGGTACAGTGACACAAGGTCTGCAAGCGGCTGCCGATGCATTCACTCAGCGCTCGCGCCGCGGCGTGGCCGACAGTGTCACCGTGGACAATTTGGCTGCCTATCAGGACGGTCTGTCGGTGGGTATTGCTGCGCCCGGTGTCAAGACAGAAGCGGCTGCGCCGTTCAACACCCGCAAGAGCTACTTTGAAACGCGCTTGGACGAGGCGCCGGCGTGGGGAGCGGACAACGGCGACGCCAGCGGCTTTGACTTGTTTGGCGCTCAGTCCTTGCGCAAACCGCGCAGCAGTGCTGATGACATGGCCATGCAAGCACAAATAATGCGACAAGCTCACGACAACGCCATGTACCTGCCCAATCCAGGGTACTTGGCTTGAGACAATTGCAAAAAGTCGATTTTTTTTTTTAGAAAAATAAAAAAAATTTTAAAAAAAATGATAAAACCAAGCATGCTCAGAAACGAGGCAAGAAGGGAGAAGAGTAGAGATGAAGATGGCAAGTAATTGGCAGGAGGAATGTCGTGTTGTGGCAACCTCCTGCACTGAAAGTTATGAACACATGGTTCTGTCGCCGAATGGACAGTTTTTGTTATCTTGGAATAAGTATTTGTCGGGCGCAGCAGCATTGTGGGATATCACAAAAGATAAAATCATCACGGCATCGATTAATGGCGGCATTGTTGTCGGTGTGTCCTGGGCGCCTGACAGCAAACGCATGGTGATTTCCAATAACGCCCACGGGAATTCGACGTTGTCGGTATGGACAGTTGCTGAAGATGGCACATTTGTGAAGCAGAATGAAATTGTGCAACAAGGAATTTGGGCGACGGATGTGGCTTGGTCACCCACTAGTGATTTTATTTTGCTCGGCCGAGCATTTGGTGAAATTGAAATGTGGTCTGTTGCCGAAGATGGAGCGCTGACAAAAAAAAGTCAGGTTTCAAAAGGTTATCCAGAACGTTTTTATGCAACGGTCTGGGCACCGAATGGCAAGCACATGGTGTCTGCCAGCACTTTTGGAAAGTTGCGAGTATGGTCCGTAGCCGAAAATGGTTCTTTAGTTGAACAAGAAAGCCAGGTTCTGCAAGGATGTCATGAATGGTACAACAAAGTGGCGTGGTCACCAGATGGCAAACAAATACTGCATGCTGATCATGACCAAACGTTGGCGATCTGGGCGATGAACGAAAACGGCCTGTTCACAAAAGCGATGGAACTGCGCAGAAGTGTCCCGAATGTCGCCAAACACATTGAATGGTCGCCAGATGGAAAATATATTGGCATCTTTGGAAAAAACCGCGAAATCTTTGATGCAAGGAGCGGAAAGCTCTTGTTTTGCGGGAAAGAGTCATGGACTGGAGTGTTTTTGAACAGTCATCAAATTCTAACACCAGGATTTAAAACAACCATATGTCCATGGTCCGACAAAACCCACATGTATTTTTCACCTGCTTTTCGCTCTCTGGTGTTTCATCTCATGTGTTGCAAACATCGTCTTGATTTGAACGAAAATTGTTCTCTTGTTCTTCCACGTCTTGGCATGAGCTTGTGGTTGGATATTTTTTTGGCACTGGTAAACTTGAACTGATTTATTATTTGTTTTTTTTT
>NZ_JAIXSV010000351.1 GCF_027484505.1 Asticcacaulis sp. | reverse complement strand
AGGACAGTTCATGGCGCACGAACACCATGATCAGCAGCGCCGCGGCCAGCCCGGCCGCCAGCCCCAGCACATTGATCGCCGTGTACAGCTTGTGCCGCATCAGATTGCGCAGCGCCACCATCAGCCAGTTCTTCAGCATCGCCCTGTCCCCTATTCGTAACGCAAGGCACGGACCGGCTTTTCCACCGCCACCCGCGCCGCGTGACCCGCCACGGTAACCCAGGCAATGACCAAGGCCGCCAAACCGACACCGATGAAAATCAATGGATTGAGCACAATCCGGCTGACAAACCCTTCCAGCCACAGGCTGACCCCGTACCAGGCCAGCGGCCAGGCGATCAGGTTGGCCAGCAGCACCGGCCTTGAGAATTGCCAGACCAGCAGGCGCACAATGTCGGCCACACTGGCACCCAGCACCTTGCGGATACCGATCTCTTTGGTTCGCCGTTCCGCCGTGAAGGCCGCCAGACCGTACAGGCCCATGCAGGCGATGATGACGGCCAGACTGGCGAAGGTGGCGATGACCTTGCCGTGGCGGGCGTCAGCCTCGTACAGGCGGTCGATGTTTTCATCCAGGAAGGAGCGGTAGAGCGGGTCGTTTGGCAAAAGCTGGCGCCAGACATCCTCCACCGCCGCCAATGTCGCCTTCTGATCACCGGGCAGCAGCCGCAGCAGTGCTGTCCCGAACTGAGACTGATCGACCACAAACAGGGCGGCTTCGGTTTCGACGCGCGCGGAACTGAACCGGAAATCCTCCACCACACCCACAATGGTCAGGACCTGCTGACGGGCGGGTTCACCAACGACACCACCGCGCAACTGCTGTCCAAGTGCCGCCGCAGGGTCTTGGGCACCAAGCTTTGCCAGCATGGCGCGCGTTATGACAATGTTCGCCTCGGCCCTTTCATGCGGCTCATTCGCCAGCCTCATGGTGTCAGGCCCATGCGCACGGTCGAACAGGCGCCCGGCCAGCAGGGTCGCCCCCATCGTTTCCAGATAGCCGAAATCAACAGGCTCATTACGCAGGTGCACCGTCGCCGCTTGACCGGGCAGACGGAAGCCCATGGTCGCTTTCGATCCCGTCGCTGGCGCCCAGGCGGAAAGGACGGCGGACTTGACACCCGGGACACGGGCCAATGCATCCCGTAAGGCCTCGTAACGGGTCGCCCCGCCGTCTGCCGGCAGACGATGAATGATCAGGACATTTTCACGGTCGAAGCCCAACTGCTGCGTGGCGGCGAACCGGGTCTGAAACAGGATGAACAGAGCGCCGATAGCCAGGACGATGGCAATGACGAACTGCGACACGACAAGGGCCGTACGCAGCCCACCCCCCGCCGCCGGCATGCCTTTCGCCCCCGTGGCCACACCGATCCGCGACAGAACCAGGGCGGGGTAAAGACCGGCGACAAGACCGACCAGCGGCGGCAGCAACAACAAGCCGGTCAGCAGCGCCCGATCCGCGAACGGATCGGCCGGCACCTCAATCTTCAATAAACTCAACAGCGGAAGGATCAGTTCGGTGACCGGCAGCGCCAGCACCCCCGCCAGACTGGCCAGCAAGGTGGCTTCCATCAGGAACTGCATGGCCAGACCGGCACGTTTGGCCCCCAGCGTGCGGCGAATACCGATCTCCCGCAGGCGCAGACCCGACCGTGCCGTCGTCAGATTGATGAAATTGATCGCGGCAACAAGCAGGACAAGCATGCCGGTCAGCAGCATCCCCTGGATCAAGTGCATCGGCGTTCCCGGCTCCCCGGCAACGGGATCGGTGCGGATTTCGGTCAGACGCTGGAGCGAAAGGCTGAACGTGTAGATGCCTTTCGCATCCTTGGGCGGTTGATAGTCGGGCACCACGGATGGCAACAGCGTTTCGATCTGCTTTTCCAAGGCTGTGACACTGACGCCGGGGCGTAACAGCAGATAGGTGGTGAGCCAGGAACTGTTCCACTGCGCTTCCCGTTCACGAAACTCACGATCCGCCTGATCACTGACACTGGTCGCAATCGGGGTCAGAAGACCGGCCCGCAAGCTGGAATTTGTCGGCGGGTCGGCGATGACACCTGTGACCGTCAAGGTCCGGCCGGATTTCAGCCGCAGCACCTGCCCCATCGCATCGCCATCGCCGAAATATTTCCGGGCGATGCTTTGGGTCAGGACAGCATCACCCGGTCGGGACAGGGCCAAGGTCGGATCACCTTTCAGGAAAACCAGATCAAAGATCTGCGGGTAGTTTGGATCGACCCGCAACACTTCCTGTACGAACACCTGCCCATCGGGCCGTTCGACTGAGGTCAGGAATTGGATAACGCGGACCATCTGCTCCACATCGGGCAGACGCTCCGCCAGGGCGGGGCCTACGGGCAGACCGGTGACAGGTCCGAACCAGGGGGCTTGTCCCGACATGTACTCGGTGCGGTTCACGCGGACGATACGGTCGGCCTTTTCATGATAGCCGTCGAAACTGGTTTCAAACCGGACAAGGGTGCCGATGATCATGCAAACCGACAGGCCCACGGCCAAGCCCACCACGTTGATCGCGGTGTAGAGCTTGTGCCGCAGCAATTGCCGCCAAGCGATCAGAAGCCAGTTCCACAGCATGCCGCCCCCCATCCCGTTCCCCGTCAATGTGCTCTTCACTCACGCCGCAGCGCCTTGATGGGTGGGGCCATGGCGGTGGCGGCGGCGTGGCCGGCAACGGTGATCCAGGCGATGATCAGGGCTGTCAGGCCGGCGGCCAGAAAATAGGCCGGTGACAGGGCGACCCGCTGTTCGAACCCGTCCAGCCAGCCGCGCAGCAGCCACCAGGCCACGGGCCAGGCCAGGATGTTGGCAATCATGACGGGGCGGGAGAATTGCCAGACCAGCAGGGCCACGATCTGCATCACGGTGGCGCCAAACACCTTGCGCAGACCGATTTCCTTGGTCCGCCGCCGGGCCGCGAAACCGGACAGGCCGTAAAGGCCTAAGCAGGCCACCAGGATGGCAAGGCCGGAGAAGGCCGCGAAGACGGTGGCCTGCACCCGTTCCTCATTATACTGGGCGGCGATCATGTCCTCCACGAAGGCGGCATTAAAGGGCCGGTCGCTGATCATGCGGGCCCAGAGCGACTGTACCTGTGACAGCAGCGCCGACGGGTCGCGCCCGTCAAAGCGGATGGACATTGTGTCGTACAGCCCGTCGACCTGAAACATCACGGTTGGCTGCAGCCCATATTTCAGGGACCGGAAGCGGACATCCGGAATGACGCCGACAATGGTCAGGTCGACGGGCATGTT
>NZ_JAIXSV010000276.1 GCF_027484505.1 Asticcacaulis sp. | reverse complement strand
GCTCCCGCTCGATATCCATATTGTCGAGCACTTGCGCCTTCATGTCCCGCGCCTCGATGGCGCCGCAGAACTCAATCAGACGGTCAGCCAGCGTCGACTTGCCATGGTCGATATGGGCGATGATGGAGAAGTTACGGATCTTCGACAGGTCGGTCATGGACTCAGCAGCGCCAGGATGAAGGATTGGTCGCGAAGATAGGGGGACAGGGGGCGGAAGGCAATGACCCTGGGGGGCGAGGCGTGGCAGGGGTGGTGTGCAAGGGGGTGGGGCGTTTCGCGTGCAATTCCAGAACCGATTCGCCCATCGACCAGCGGCAGATTCTGGCATACTCATCTGATGGAGATATTATCTTAACAATCGCATTTCAAAGCGGGTAATACGCGGATATGCAACCGTCGAAAAATTGCATAAGTAGCGTGACTCCGCTTGACGGCAACCGGGGGGGGTGGCACTTTAACACAACGTTAACCAGCAAGCCCATTTCGGGCGTGTATGTCCAACCTTACACCATCAACACCAACCATGGCCCTGACCTTCCGCCCCATCCCCGCCCTGACCGGTCAGACCCATTCGATCCCATTGGGGTTGAACAACCGTGGCTGGGCACTGATCACAGGTTTTCTGGCTGCGACCGTCGTCGCGGCTCTGGCCTATGCATCGGTGGCGGAATATGCACGCAAGGAAACCGTCACCGGGTACCTGAACCCCCGCGAAGGGGCGGCGCGGGTGGCGGCAGTGCGGCCGGGCATCTTGACGGAACTATACGTGAAAAACGGCGATCGGGTCGCCGCTGGCGACCCGCTGTTCACGGTCGATACCAGCCACGGTCTGGCCGGCGGTGGCACTTTGGATGCCGCCATGCGCGCCGGACTGCACCGGCAGGTCAGTTTGCTGGAAGAACAGATTGCGGCCGAACAAGCGCGGCTAGCCTCCGACCAGGCGCGCCTGTCGGCCCGGATCAATGGCCTGCTGGCCGAACTGCCCAGCCTGGAAACGCAGCGCACCCTTCAGGTTGAACGAGCATCGGTGACTGAGGCGCGATTGAAGGCGTTGGGCGAATTGCGTGCCAAGGGCTATGTGTCGGAAGCCGAGTATCGGGCGCGGGAAGAAAGTTGGTTGAGCCAACGCCAAAGCCTGGCCGCCATCGACCAGCGCGTAACGGCCCTGTCCGCCGACCTGGCCCAGGCCCGCATTGACCGCGACCGCGCGCCGATAGATAGCGCCGACCGGCTGTCGCGCCTGTCGGCCAGTCAGGCAGAGTTGCGCCAACGGTTGGCGGAAGTGTCGGCGCAGGGCGGGCAACAAGTGCGCGCCCCCACGGCAGGGCGAGTGACATCGTTGCAAGCATCCCTAGGCCAGCGCCTGGACCCGGCCAAGCCGGTGCTGACCCTGGTGCCGGACGGCGCGACCTTGCAGGCGGAACTCTATGTGCCCAGCCGGGCCATCGGTTTTGTTGAGGTCGGGCAGCGGGTCCGTTTGATGGATGACGCCTTCCCCTACCAGCATTTCGGCACCTATGGCGGCTCCGTGGCGACGATATCGCAGACTGTGTTCTCGCCAGCGGAGGTGATCGGGCCGGTGGTGCCGGTCGAGGCCAGCTACCGAGTTTCCGTCCTGCTGGACCGGGAAATGGTAGATGCCGATGGAGTCGAGAAACCGTTGCAGACGGACATGGCCGTCAGGGCCGACCTCGTCCTCGAAGAAAGAACAATAGTCGGATGGATCCTGGACGATATTTTAAACCATCTATGAGACAAAAGTCGACCATAAAACAACTTACTGATTTTGATGAACATCTATAAATTTAAATATATTGGTTAGTGACTTTTGTCACACGTGAAAACTTGAAACAGGATTGGAAAAATGAATGATATGTGCATGCAACCTGAAGAGCTTTCCATGGACGACTTGGACAAAGCAAGTGGTGGGTTTTGGGGCTGGGTCATCGCTGCTATCGTCATCGTGGTCGGCATTTCGTTGGAAGGAGAGGACTCCTTGCCTTGGCGGGATACCAGCGGTTATGGCGATAGTGACGCGCAGGGCCTCCAAGCCCGGGGACTGAACGGGTAAGAGTCTTGAAACCGATACATAAGGAGCGGCCTGTAAAGGGTTAGACCGTGATGATATGAGGTGGAAACAATGTAGGGGCGAGCGGATGCGAACCCTGACATTGTTTCCAGCCGGGCCACCGGTTTTGTTGAGGTCGGCCAACGGGTCCGCCTGATGTACGACGCCTTTACGTATCAGCATTTTGGAACCTATGGCGGAGTGGTGGAAACAGTCTCTCAAACAATGGTGACGCCGCAGGGAATAATCGGTATAGTTTATATAAATGAGTCTACTTATCGCGTATCGGTGGCGCTAGATCAAGAGCTAGTGAGACTAAAGCGCGGTCAATTGCACATCCAGGCAGATATGGGTTTGCGGGCTGATATTTTACTTGAGAACAAGAGAGTAGCAGACTGGATACTGGATACTGGATAATTTAATGTTAAGATCAGTAAATTAGCTCTGGCTCAATAATTTTTCATTCTATGTAATAATTTATATCAGATTGTTTTGTTCATTCGCCATAACGGCGTTGGACCGCGAGAAGTTAAAATCTCGACGTAAAAAAATCCCCAAACAACAGCAATGGAGTTGGAAATGAACGTATCTACGACTGCTGATAACAATCGAATATCGCTCCTCAATGAAGATGATCTAGCCCTTGTCGCAGGTGGGCCACTGCCGGCCGCAGTGATTGCCGCCGGAAAACTCGCAGCATCCGGTGCAAAATGGGCAGCGGCTGGCGCAGCTGCGGGTTTCTTCGCTGGTATTGGCGAAAGTGCTTGGGAAGCTGTTGCCAGCCAGTTCGGCTTTGAATGACACTGCCAGACACCATTAAATCGGGCTCAATTTTCTGTTTTCATTGAACTCGATGCCACAGCGCGAGGCCCATTAGAAATCTTTCTCATGGGCCTCGCGTAAACCATATAGATTTGCTGCGCCAGTTATCTCTTTTAGGAGGGATGTGAGATGGACTTTAATACCATAAAGAGAGCAGTGTCCATTGCGGCTACTGCGTTCTCATTCGGCGTCGCCATAGCCGCACTCCGCAGCTTTGGCATCATACCGGAACTGAGTACGCTCGACATAGCAGCTTTAGCTGCCGTGATTTTTCTTATCGTAGAAGTAATATATAAGTATTATAGAAAATAGATTAGATTTTTTAGGTAATTGAAGTTTTTTTCCTGGATATTATTAAAATTGAAAATGATGGCAATGTTATTTTAAATAATTTCTTTTTATCACAAATATTTTATTTTTTACAAATATACTCAGATAATTTAAAAAATAAACTACACTTTACATAGTATAAAAACAATCAATGTAATTGAAACATTATATAAATGTTTGTATTTGATAATTTTATAAAAATTTTTGCCCGTTCTTCAAGGAATTTTCGCCGAATAAATTTTAGTAATTTAACCGGTATCGTTTTTCTCTCTTTGCTTACTTTTTGTGCTCGCCGGGCAATGCGTAGGCAAATATGCCCCTTTCGTACAAAACCCACTACTTCTGGATTATTGGCTGATACTGAACCATGAGGATTACCTTCCAATCCGAAGCCACCGAATGCGGCCTTGCCTGTCTCGCCATGGTGTCCAACCACCATGGCTACGAGACGGACCTGCCAGCACTTCGTCGTCGTTTCTCCATTTCCCTGAAGGGGACGACGATGAAAACCATCCTGCTGATGGCGCAGAAGTTGGGCTTCAGCGGGCGGGGCCTGCGGTTGGAACCGGCGCAGATGAAGGATCTGAAGCTGCCCGCCATCCTGCACTGGGATATGAACCATTTCGTGGTTTTGGCGGCAGTGAAAGGGGAGAAGGTCACCATCCTGGACCCCGCATACGGCGAACGCCGGATGACTCTGGCCGAGGTGGGGCAGCATTTCACGGGCGTGGCCCTGGAACTGACCCCCACCCCAGCCTTTGAGAAACGCCAGGAGCGCACGCGCCTGCCCCTGACGGCGCTCTGGGGTCGCATCGCGGGCATGAAAACCGCGTTGGCCCAGGCACTGGTCCTGTCGGTCGTGCTGCAACTCTTCGTCGTGGCCAGCCCCTTCTACATGCAGATCGCCGTGGACGAAGCGGTGCTAAAGGGTGACGGCGACCTGATGTGGGCGCTGGCCATCGGCTTTGGCCTGTTCACGGCGGTAAAGCTGGTGGCCGAATGGCTGCGCGGGCGGGTGCTGCTCGTGCTGGGCGGCTTGATCAACCACCAGATGGGGGCCAGCCTGTTCCACCATCTGCTGCGCCTGCCCCTGGATTGGTTCGAGAAGCGGCATATCGGCGACATGGTCAGCCGGTTTGGTTCCACCCACCCCATCCGCGACCTGTTCACCAATGGCCTGATCGCCGCGCTGGTCGATGGGGTGATGGCCATCATCACGCTGGTGATGATCTTCCTTTATTCGGTGAAGCTGGCCTTGATCGTGCTGGTGGCGCTGGCGCTTTATGTTGGCGTCCGCCTGATCTCCTTCCACCTGCTGCGCCAGCGGGAGGAGGAGGCGATTGCCGCGTCGGCCAAGGAGCAGTCCAGCTTTATCGAAAGTGCCCGCGCCATCCAGACCATCAAAATTTTCGGGCATGAGAGCGAGCGGGAGGGGGTTTGGCAGAACCGCTTCGCCGACACCATCACGCGCGGCGTGCGGTTGGGGCAGTTGAACCTGAACTTCACGACCGCCAATGGCCTGATCTATGGGCTGGAAAATATCGTCACGGTCTATGTCGGCGCGCATCTGGCCATGGAGAACCAGATCACCATCGGCATGCTCTATGCGTTCATGAGCTATAAGGGCCAGTTCCTGGACAAGGCGACCAAGCTGCTGGAAACCGTTATCCAGTATCGGATGCTGGATTTGCACCTGGACCGCATCGCCGATATCGCGCTCACTGACAAGGAAGAGGGGCTGGAGAGTGACGCCACCGACCCACTGATCCCGCATGAGCTGAAAGGCGGCATCACCCTGAAGGGTGTCGCCTACCGCTATGCGGAGACGGAGCCCGACGTGATCGCCGGCGTCGATCTGGAGGTGGCACCCGGCGAATTCATCGCCATCACCGGCCCGTCGGGCGGGGGCAAGACGACGTTGCTGAAGGTCATGCTGGGCCTGTTCCGCCCCACGGCTGGGGAAGTGCTGTTCGACGGCGTGCCCGCCGACCATATCGGCCCCGTGGCCCTGCGGTCACAGATCGGTGTGGTGATGCAGGATGATCAGTTGCTGACCGGTTCACTGGCGGAGAACATCACCTTCTTCGAGGCCACGCCCGACCTGATGCTTATGCGCCAATGCGCCGCCATGGCCCGCCTGGCTGCCGAGATCATGGCCATGCCGATGAATTACAGCACCCTGGTGGGGGAGATGGGCACCGGCCTGTCGGGTGGGCAGAAGCAACGCCTGCTGCTGGCCCGGGCGCTGTATCGCCGGCCCCGCATCCTG
>NZ_JAIXSV010000307.1 GCF_027484505.1 Asticcacaulis sp. | reverse complement strand
TATTTCTAGTCGTACGCATAGGCGTAGCCATAGAAGTTCATACCCCGCGTCTTAAAACACGGCATTTTCGAACTTTTTAGGCCGCCAGAAAACACGGGGCGTGGCTTACGCTTACGGAATGATGTGTGGGTGAAATCTTCCGCCCAGGTCGCCAACCAGGCGGTTAACAAAATGATTCAGACCAAACCCGATCAAGACACCATTTTAGGGCCTTTGCTTTCGCAGTGTTGATAAGGGTTTGGTCCAGATGCCCTACGAATTCAATACCTCGCCTGAGAGTGTGATCTCGAGATTGCCACCCGATACGAGGGGAGGGGTGTCGGAAGAGGGGGACGTGCCATTCTCCCAGAGCCGCGCGGCCCCACGCACACCGGAGGAGTCCCCCCACCGGGCCGCCACAATTTTCGTTTCCCAGGCATCGGAAAACACGTGGCGGGCTATGATACCGGGAACGCGATCCAGAATCTCCGGAACGTTGGATAGCCCGCCTCCAATCACAATCGCGTCGGGATCGATGATGTTGCAGACGGAGGCTAAGGCTCGACCGATACGATCAATTAGCCTGTCAAATGCCAGCATAGCCGGACCGTGCCCCTGACGCATGGCGACGATAATGTCTTCCGCGCTTAGATGGGTACCGGTGGCACTGAGATAATCGCGCTGTAAGCCTGTGCCTGAAATGAACTGCTCAAGACAACCGCTTTGACCGCAATAGCAGTCCGGGCCCGGGGTTTCGTAGTCCCTAGGCCAGGGAAGGGGGTTGTGACCCCATTCGCCGCCGATGCCATTCTTGCCTTCGATAAGCCGTCCGTTGATGACGACCCCGCCACCGCAGCCGGTACCGAGAATGACGCCAAAACAGACGCCGGAGCCGGCGCCAGCGCCGTCAACAGCTTCGGACAGGGCAAAGCAGTTTGCATCATTGGCCAGACGGACCTCGCGTCCAAGTGCCGAAGACAGGTCTTCCCTGAACGGCCTGCCGTTCAAGTAAAGCGAGTTTGAGTTTCGCATAAGGCCCGTAGAGGGCGATATAGAGCCTGGAACACCTATGCCGACTGTGCCCTTCTGACCCGTTTCGCGTTCGACCATCGCCACCAGGTCGCATACCTTGCTAACCGCCGCGTCATACTGTCCGGGGTTTGCGGCCCTGATACGCATGAGGTAGTTGCCTTCGGCATCAAGGGCTGCAGCCTCGATTTTAGTGCCGCCAAAGTCTAAACCAATCTGAATCACCAGTAGGGCTCCCATACGCGTGTCAGGCGGGTAAGCGCCTCTAAGTAAAAATAGTCACCCCATAGGCAGTATTCGTTTACGCCGATCCCTTTGGGCATGTGATAGACGCCATGTTTAATGAGGCCTGCACCCGGTTCGTCAGGCTGGCTGGCATAATTATTAATTAGGCTGTTGAGTATATGCACGGCAGCAGACTGGTAGCTTTGCTGATCCGGATCCCCTAAAGGTAGATTTTTGCCCAATTCAATCAGGCCGCAGGCCGCAATGGCTGCCGCAGATGAGTCCCTTTCATACGGCGCGCCGGTGAAGATCAGATCCCAGCAGCAAACAAGGTCATCCGGCAATCGGTTCAAGAAATAGTTAGCCAGTTGAGCGGATGTCTCGATTAGACGAGGATCGCGCCTGTAGCGATAAACCAGAGGAAAACCGGATATACCCCAGGCCTGACCGCGAGCCCAGCAGGAGTCGTCGGAATAACCCTGATGAGTCGAGCCATGACGGGGTGCCCCAGTAACCGGGTCCATATAGAAGGTGTGAAAGGTCGAGGCGTCGGGCCTGACAATAAACCGACGCGCTTGTTCTATATGGAGATTTGCCGCCTCACGGAACGCTGTATCTCCAGTCTCTTCCGATGCCCAGTAAAGAAGCGGCAGGTTAAGATTACAATCAATAATCATCCGGCCAGCTTCGGCCGGATCGTTGAGATTGCCCCAGGCCTGTATAATTCCGGCCTTCGGCAGAAAGCGTGTCAAGAGAACTTGCGCCGCTTCCACAGCCGCTGTGCGCGCCTTGACTGAACCTGTCAGCTTGTAAGCTGCGACGCAGGAGAGGCTGTACAGGAATCCGAGGTCGTGGTGGTCTACGTTAATCCGGTTAAAGATACGGTGTGAAAATTCGCCGACCTGTGCCTCTGCCGCCTCACGGTAATGACTTTGGCCAGATAGTTCGTAAGCCAGCCATAACTGACCTGTCCAGAAGCCATTGGTCCATTCTGTATTATCCATTGTGGGGTAAACGCCGTGGACCGAAGATGGCGTGGGATATTGCCCTTTATAAACGCTAAGCGCCTTATCAATCCGCGCAAGGGCGGTGGATATGGCGGTATCAATCCGTTTTTGGTCAATAGCAGCTCGAAACGATAACTCTGAACGGATCAGAGGTTCACGTCCTTTAGTGTCAGCGGCGGGTAAATCTTTAGCAACAAAAGACATAGGTATAGATGGTTCTCTTAAGAGGCGGAATCACGGTTTTCGAGGTCGTGAGAGGTGGCGGCGTCTTTAATCTCATCCACACGCTTCGGATCAGGGGCAAGGGTCCAGATAGAGGCTATCCAGCAAACAAGCGCCCCCAGTCCAATCAGAAGATAGGTGTGTTGAAATCCAAGCAGATCGTATCCTCGTCCGACGGGCTGAGACAGTATGGCCAGACCAAGGGAATGTCCGAAGCTCACACCTACCATATACAAGGTTGATGCAAAGCGGGCCTCGAAGTGAGTAGCGATGTACCGGAAAATCGAAACCGCCAAGATCGGCAACTCAATCGAATGCAGCAGCTTCATAAGAGAAATGAGTACAGGCCCTTCAACAAGCCCTGAACCTGTAATTCGAATGATCATGATGCCAGCCGCCAGCAACAGACCGCGTTTGATTCCAGTAAAATTGACAATGAACGGCGCAACAAACAGCATGCCGGCTTCAAGGAAAATCTGCGCAAAGTTCAGCCGACCAAAGGCCTCACGTCCGAGCGCTTCAGTCGCGAACTGTGCAGCGTAGTAGACCGGAAATTGCTGATCGAACACCAAGTATAGATTTGTGACGCCTAGAATAAGAACCATGAAGCCCCAAAATTTGGGCAGGGACAGAACGGCCAGCGTGTCCTTAAAATTGACCGCGGTCTTTTTGACATTTTCGGCATCTGCGGTGTCTGCCTTGAAAAAAAACACTACTGGCAGCAGGACGAGCGCCATGGCTGAAGCAATATAAAAGTTAATGTGCGGATTGATATTAAACAGAGTGCCTGAAAAGAAGGCAGCGCAAGCAAAGCCCAGCGCGCCCCAAAGCCGAACTCGACTATATTCAAATCCGTATGTCCGACCGATACGGTCCACATAGGACTCTAGAGCAAACGAACCCGCCATGAAGGTTAGGCTAAGATAGGCTGCCCCCGCAGACGCCCCTAAGACCAGGTTCTGGCGCAACAAAGGCTCGTAGATGTAGACGTAGAAAAAACCGCAACTGGCCACCATAATAGCCAGAAACCACAGGAGATTTTTCCTAAGGCCGATCTTGTCGAGGATGTAACCGTAAAAAGGCTGCACAATCAAACAGGCAATAAAATTCGCCCCCATCACGGTTCCGGTCTGTTCTCCGGTGAGCGCCAATGTCGATTTGAGCCAGTTGGACAGCAGGGAAATGCTCATGGCCTGAGCCGCAAAAAACGCAAAAACGTATGCGCTCAGCAATATATATATTTTTCGCTTACCGGGCAGACTTGCGCCGCCCGGCGTGCCGCTTGACGCGAACGCCATGTTGCCTCACCTGTTTTTTTATAAAAAGTTAATACTCGCTGATATCGATATCACCGCCGTCCTCCTTTGTCAAACAGAGTTGTTCGTCTTCATGTTTTGCAGCGGACTTGTATTTGTACGATAAGTGGCTGTTTTGTAATCATAATATTGGGCACTGCGCGCGGGGAATTTTAACCATAATGTAACAATTTTCGCCCTGGTTCGAGTTTCCCTCTTCACAGAACGCTAAATTTGCCCTATTCACTACTAGCACATCGTGCGTTGGCACTTCCTCCCGAAACCCTCTTTGGGGTGGCAAGTGTGCCGAAGTCCGGCATTGACTTACGGCAATCCCCTCCCTTCTCAGACCATAGAGCTTTTCCGGCTCTATGGTCTTTTTTTGTTGATATCGATATCAGATTCGTCCACTATCACTATCATAATCAGTAAATAATAGAGGAATGAATATGAGCTTGGACCGGCGTCACCTCATTATGGGGACCTCGCTTTTAGCTGTGCCGTCCGCCGTGTCAGCGCAAACACAGAAGAGATCGAGGCTTCAGAGCCGCCTCCTGTTTCGCGTGTCGTCGCCAGACTCGCAGTTGACTGTCCTTGTCGATTTGTCAGGGGTTACACCAAGCTGGAGCATCCTCAGTGGGCAGAAGGTCGTGCTCAAACCTTCTGGACTCGGGCTATGGCTCGCCGAAGGGCGTCTGTTGGGTGAGGGGGCGTCGATACTGCGCGTATCGCGCCAGTCCTATTCGGGAAGCTGGACGCCGCAATTCGGTCAGTCGTCGCGTTATGATCATGCCGCCAACGAAATCACCCTGCACCTCAAAGACCCCGCGGGAATAAGATTTGATGTCATCGTCCGGGTTTTCAATGGGGCGGCGGCAGTCAGGTATCGACTTGTCGAGGTGCCAAAATTGCGTTCACTCAAACTGATGGGCGAGCGAACAGAGTTCCGCTTTGCTGACACTGCCGTCCTTTACAGCAGCCGAGACGAGGGGGATATTCATGTTTCCGGGCAGCGTGATCTGGCGCCCCTTGAGCATCCCGATCTGACGATCAGTTCGGATCGCGGACCCTTTGCGGACTTACCGATAACCGTGGACATCGGGAATGGCCTTTATGCCTTTATCGCAGAGTCTGATCGTCTGCATTACCCCAGAGCGATGATTAGTCCGACCAGAGGCGGTGGACTTGTGACCTATTTAATGCGCTATCCAGCGCGCGCCACGGGATGGGGCGGGCAGGACGAGACGCCGCGAGAAGCGGAATTTGACATAGATGTGGGCCAAAGCACGCCCTGGCGCGCTCTTTTGGTGGCCGATAGCGCTAAAGACCTTATCGAGCGACACCATATCGTGCCGACGCTGGCGTCGCCCAATATGCTAGGCGACACACGGTGGGTGAAGCCGGGTCATGCCTTTCGAATTATGAAACCCTATTCGACGGATGCGTCCCTCAAGGCCGTGGATTTCGCAGCATTACATAAGATCAGCTACGTGCTGTTCGATGCCCACTGGTATGGTGACGGAACGGATGCGTCAGAGCCTACCGTTCCGATCCAGGCGCTCGATCTGCAAAAGGTCATCGATTACGCCAGAAGCAAGGACATCGGGGTTTTGCTCTACATTGACCGCGTGGCAGTAACACGGGCGCTTGATCAGATGTGCAGGCTTTATCAGAAATGGGGCGTTGCGGGCGTGAAGCTCGGGTTCATGTGGGAAGGACGTCAGTCTGACGTCGATTTCATCTTCAAGGTCGTCAAGGCTTTTGGCGAACATGGTATGGTTGTCAATCTGCATGACAATCTGCGTCCGGCCGGACTTGAGCGCACCTTGCCCAACTACCTGACGCTTGAAGGGGTGAAGGGCAACGAGCAGTTCCCGGCAGCGCGTCATCATGTCAATCTCGCCTTTACCCGACCAATTGCTGGGCCAGCCGATTACACCATCTGCTACGCCCAGGAAAAGAACCAGACCACTAATGCCCATCAACTCGCTCTGGCGGTGACGGTCTACAGTCCAATGACTCTGCTTTACTGGTACGACAAGCCGGAGAAGTACGAAGGCAAGGCATGGCCTGAGTTGCGTTGGTTCGATGAGGTGCCGACCGTCTGGGATGAGACGGTCGCGGTGGCCGGTGAACTCGGGGAATTCGTTGTCATCGCCCGACGTAAAGGGGATCGGTGGTTCCTGGGCGCCCTGACCAATGAAATCGAGCGGCGGATCGAGATTCCGCTGTCTTTCCTAGGGGCTGGCACATGGCGGGCGACGCGTTACATGGACGGAAAACTAACCCGTCCCGCGTGGAAGACCCCGGTCCGCATCGAAACCGAGAGTGTGACGGCAAGTACACGACTGAAGCTTCAGCTAAATGCCGCCGGTGGGCAGGCGATTTTTCTGGAACAAATTTAACGTTATACTCTCCCGTAACGTTATAACAATCTACGGCTTAAGCCGCATAAAAAAACGCCGATTCAACAGGGCGAAGTCAGGAAATACAGCCCGTTTTGGGCCCGGGAAGGCACAATATGAAACCTCTACTTCTATCGGCGCTCCTGAGCGCTCTTCCGTTTCTGTGTCAGACTGCGGAACTACCGCAGGTGACACCTCTGAGGTCTATGCCGACCGGGATATGGGTATCAGATCAGGGGGATGGCACCTATATCAACCCGATTTTGCACGGTGATTATTCCGATCCAGATGTCGTGCGCGTAGGCGACGACTACTATCTGACGGCCTCTAGTTTCACAAATGTGCCCGGCCTTCCGGTCTTACATTCCAGGGATCTCGTCAATTGGCAGCTGATCGGCTATGCCCTTGAGCGCAATGTGCCCATGGCGCACCATGCCGTACCGCGGCGGGGAGGGGGGGTCTGGGCGCCCGCTATTCGTCACCACAATGGTCGCTTTGTGATCTATTACCCTGATCCGGATTTCGGTATTTTCATGGTCAGCGCGGTCGACCCAAGAGGCCCGTGGACGGCGCCAGTTCTTGTGGACTCGACAAAGGGCGCTATAGATCCCTCTCCCTTCTGGGATACTGACGGTCAGGGGTATCTCGCGCTGGCCTTTGCTAAATCGAGAGCAGGTTTCAGCAATATCATCACAATAAAAAAACTGAATGCAGAGGGGACGCGCACTGTTGATGAGGGCCGTGTCGTCATTGACGGCGCGAAGCTGCCGCCAGTCCTGACGTCGCAGGGGGCAAAGCCGTGGTTCACCACAGAGGGGCCTAAGCTCTATAAACGCAACGGCTGGTATTACATTTTTGCTCCGGCCGGCTCCGTCAAAGGGGGATGGCAGGGCGTGTTTCGCTCCCAGTCTGTTTACGGTCCCTATGAGGGACGAAATGTGATGGATCAGGGGGGAACGACCATGAATGGCCCGCACCAAGGCGCGTGGGTCGATACGCCCTCCAGCGCGCACAAACCTGCGGAGCACTGGTTTATTCATTTTCAGGATACCGACAGCTATGGCCGTCGCGTCATGCTTCAGCCGATGACTTGGACGAAGGACGATTGGCCGATCATCGGTCAGCGCCAGAAGGAGCAGGTTTTCGGACAGCCGATATGGCGGCACAGGAAACCTGATCTTCCGGCGCAGGCAGCGAGTACGCCTCCGGCAAGTGATTCCTTTGCCGATGGCTATCACTTGGGCTGGCAATGGAGCGCCAACCCATCGGATGACTGGGTTGACCGCTCGGTAACTGGCCGGTTGCGTCTTAAGTCTGTTTCTTCCTCTGCTAATCTGTGGGAGGCGGGCAACCTTCTGACTCAAAAGTTGCCTGGCATGGCCTTTTCCGCGACAACTCGCCTGAGTCTTCACCCTAACCTCCCCGGAGAACGGGCAGGCCTGCTTGTTCTGGGGTATGATTATGGCTGGATCGGTCTTGAGCAAACCGCCGATGGGACTCGGCTTGTGCAGGTCACGCGAAAAAATGCCAATGCCGGCGGGGGCGAAAGCCTCCTAACGGCGCCTGTGCAGGTGTCCGGCCCAGTGTGGGTTCGAGTCCGTTTCTCACCGGTAGAGGTGGCTGAGCCGGTTCCAAACTTCCCCCATTATTGGCCATCGATGTTGCGTTCGACGCACGCCCGCGTCGAATTCAGCTACAGTCTCGATGGTCAGAGCTATACACCTATTGGGCAGGGGCTGACGACGCTTCCTGGCCGTTGGGTCGGCACACAAATAGGGCTCTTTGCTCAGGCGGCATCAGGTACGCCGTCATATGTGGCCACGCGCGTGGGATTTGCCGAGTTCGAAAGTTTTGTTATCGATAAGTGACAACTTTAGGCAAAAGTACGGACCGATTCGGTATAGTCTGGTAACTATACACTTCTCTTGCAATCGTTTTTCGCAGCAGGATTCAAATGGCACGACGCTCAGCCAGCGACCAGAAAGTGGTCACCATACATGATGTTGCCCGACATGCAGGCGTATCTTCGATGACCGTCTCGCGTGTCATCAACAAAAATGTCAATGTGCGTGAGCCGCTGCGAGAGAGGGTGATGGCCTCGATCAAGGCGCTTGATTACACGATGAATATGGCCGCTCGATCCACACGATCGGGGATGGGTGGTACCCGGATTGGTATTCTCTATTCTCACCCTTCGGCCTCTTATCTGAACGAAGTCATGTTGGGAGGGTTGGACGAAGCAGCCAAACTGGGGGCGCAACTCATTCTCGAAAAATGCGGAGGGTTGGACTCGCAGAAGAAGGCGGTTAAGCGTCTCATTGCCGCGGGTGTCGATGGCGTCATTATTCCTCCGCCGTTGTGTGACTCGGCGCAAACGGTCAAAATGCTGGCCTCGGAGGGGGTGCCTGTTCTCGCTTTGGCGACTGCCAAGCCTTTGCCAGAGGTCTCTGCCGTTCGCATTGATGACTTTGCCGGAGCTCTGGCCCTGACGCGGCATTTGACAAAACTGGGCCATGCGCGAATTGGCTTTATCAAGGGTGATCCAGCGCACACGCCAACCGAGGTCCGTTATGAAGGCTTCATGAAAGGTATGGCCGAAGCGGGTCTAACGGTTGATCCGTCCCTCGTGGTGCAAGGACAGTTTACTTACAAATCCGGTTTGCAGGCCGGCATGACGCTTCTTGACCGGCAGGATCGTCCGACGGCGATCTTTGCCTCAAATGATGACATGGGCGCAGCCGTAGTCGCGGTGGCGCATGGTCTGAGAATTCGCATCCCAGAAGACCTGAGTGTTTGCGGTTTTGACGATACGCCCGTAGCCTCAACCATATGGCCGCAGTTAACGACCGTCCACCAACCTATTGTGTCTATGGGGCGTAATGCGGTCGCGACGATTTTTGAGAAGATCAAAGAGGGCCGCTCTTCGGGCTCCGCTGCCCCCATCCACCGTCTCATGAAATTCACGCTCATGGAGCGGGGGTCTTCAGGTCAGGCACCGGATTAAGCGCCTGAACTCTCTAGGCCGAAAACTCATAAAACGGGTTTTCAAGGTGGCGTATGCGTGATTCAAGGCTTTCATTGATTTGGAGGCCTTTTTCATGACCCGTCGCCGCTACGAGCTGACAGAGAAGGAAT
>NZ_JAIXSV010000007.1 GCF_027484505.1 Asticcacaulis sp. | reverse complement strand
GACGGGCCTTACAGCATCCGCTGGAGCGGTCAGATCGTGCCCCCGGCAGCAGGCACCTATCGCCTTAAGGTCTTTGTGGATCGCTGCTGGTCCTGCGAGAGCAACCAGCACGATGAGGTGCGCCTCTATCTCGATGACCAGCCCGTCATCGTCGATACGGGCGACGGCAAGTCGCTGGAAACCGAACTGACCTTCGACAGCGCCGCCGCGCGCCGTCTGCGCCTTGATTACCGCCATGTAGGCGGCGACTGGGGCGTGCGCCTGCAATGGATCGCCCCGGCGCAGCCGCAGATCGACGAGGCGGTCAAGGCCGCGCAGGCCGCCGACGCCATTGTCGCCTTTGTCGGCCTTTCGCCCGACATCGAAGGCGAAGAACTTCAAATTCTGGTGCCGGGCTTTGACCGCGGGGATCGCACTGACCTCGGCCTGCCGCGCACGCAGGAGGACCTGCTGAAGGCGGTCAAGGCGACGGGTAAGCCGTTGGTCGTGGTGCTGATGTCTGGTTCAGCGGTGGCGCTCAACTGGGCCGATGCCCACGCCGATGCCGTGGTGGCCGCCTGGTATCCGGGCGAGGCGGGGGGCACGGCCATTGCCCGCACCCTGACCGGCGAGTCCAGCCCCTCCGGACGCCTGCCCGTGACATTCTACCGTTCGGTGCAGGATTTGCCGCCGTTTATCGACTACCGCATGGAAGGGCGCACCTATCGCTATTTCAAGGGCAAGCCGCTCTATCCGTTCGGCCACGGCCTGTCCTACACGCAGTTTAGCTATAGCGATCTGAAACTCGATACGTCCACATTGACGGCGGGTCAGCCGCTGCGCGTCAGCGTGCGCGTGCGCAACAGCGGGCAACGCTCGGGTGATGAGGTGGTGCAGCTTTATGTCAAACGGCCCGATGCCTTCGGTCTCAATGCCTCACTGGCGGCCTTCTCGCGCGTCAGCCTCAAGGCGGGTGAAAGCCGGACGGTCGTCATGACCATTGACCCGCGCGACCTGAGCACGGTCACGCTTGAGGGGGATCGCGCCATCCGGGCCGGGGCCTACAGCCTGTCGGTCGGTGGGGGTCAGCCCGGCTTTGCCCCGACCCTCAACGCCGATTTCTCGATCACCGGCCAGATGCCGCTACCGAAATAACCAAAGGATATGACGCTCATGATTGATCGCAGACAGATTCTCGGCGGGCTGGCCGCCTCGGCAGTGACGCTCGGTTTTTCAGCCGGTGACGCCAGCGCGGCCCCGTCGCGCTTTACGATAAAGGACGACCAGTTCCTGCTGGATGGGCAGCCTCTGCACCTGATGGCGGGTGAGATGCACTATCCGCGCATCCCGCGCGAGCTATGGCGCGACCGTCTGCGCAAGCTGAAGGCACTGGGGCTGAACACGCTTTCGACCTACACCTTCTGGAGCGCGCACGAGAAAAAGCCGGGTGTCTATGATTTCAGCGGCAATCTCGATGTTGCCGCTTGGGTGAAGATGGCGCAGGAGGAGGGGCTGCATGTCCTGTTGCGGCCCGGCCCCTATGCCTGTGCGGAATGGGATAATGGCGGCTATCCGGCGTGGTTTCTCAATGACCCGGACATCCGCCCGCGTTCGCTCGACCCGCGCTATATGGGGCCGGCGGGGCAGTGGCTGAAGCGGCTGGGTCAGGAGGTGGCGCACCTTGAGATCGACAAGGGCGGCCCGATTCTGATGACGCAGGTTGAAAACGAATACGGCTCCTATGGCAACGACCTCAACTATATGCGCGCCGTCCGCGATCAGGTGCGTGCCGCCGGATTCAGCGGTCAGCTCTATACGGTCGATGGGGCGGCGGTCATTGAAAACGGCGCCTTGCCGGAGCTGTTCAACGGCATCAATTTTGGCACCTATGATAAGGCGGAGGGTGAATTTGCGCGCTATGCCAAGTTCAAGACCAAGGGCCCGCGCATGTGTACCGAACTGTGGGGCGGCTGGTTCGACCATTTCGGTGAGATGCACTCCAATATGGAAATCCCGCCTTTGATGGAAAGCTTGAAATGGATGCTCGATAACCGCATCAGCTTCTCCTTCTACATGCTGCACGGTGGCACCTCGTTTGCCTTTGACGCCGGGGCCAATTTCCATAAAACTCACGGCTATCAGCCGGATATTTCGAGCTATGATTACGACGCCATGCTTGATGAGGCCGGGCGCGTCACGCCGAAATACGAGGCGGCGCGGGAGCTGTTCCGTCGCTACCTGCCGCCGGAGCGCTTCACCCCTCTGCCGACGCCGGAAAAGGCCCTCAAAATTGAACGCTTTACCTTGCGCGAAACGGCCCCGCTGTCGCAGCTTTACCCAAAAAGCGTCAGTCATCCCCAGCTGAAAACCTTTGAGCAGATCGGCCTGCCCCATGGCTTGATGCTCTACAGGCACACCGCCAAGACCGCGCTTTCGGGCCATCTGAAAGCGGCTGAGGTGCGCGACTACGCCCTCGTCAGCGCCGGACAGGCGCGCGTCGGGACGCTGGATCGCCGTCTGAAAGAGACAGAGATTGAGGTGTCGCTTAAGGCCGGTGAAACGCTTGAGTTGCTCATCGACGCCATGGGCCACATCAACTATGGTGACCAGATCGGCAAGGACCAGAAAGGCCTGATCGGGCCGGTCACCCTAAACGGTAAGACCCTCACCGGCTGGGCGCATCAGGGCATACCTCTCGATGATCTGAGCGCCTTGCGCTTCAAACGTCAGCGCGTCGAAGGCCCGGCCTTCTATCGTGGCACGTTTGAAACCTCCGAAGCGGGCTTCACCTTCCTGGACCTGCGGGGCTGGGGTAAGGGCTATGTCTGGGTCAACGGGCACAATCTGGGCCGCTACTGGTCTGTCGGGCCGCAGCGCGCTGTCTTCGTCCCGGCCCCCTATCTTAAGATCGGTGTCAATGAGGTGGTGGTGCTTGATCTCCACGATCAGGGCGAACGCTCGCTGGCCGGTTCGGGATCGCAGATCTGGGACCTGCCGGGTCTGGTAAAAGGATAGGGGCGATGCAGCGCAGACAATTCCTCACCGCTTTGGGGGCAACCAGCTTCGCGGCATTGGCGACGCCCGCTGTGGCCGAGATTCCGCCCATGTCGCCTCAGGTGGCGTCCGGCCTGCGGCTGCCGCCGCAACAGCGTGGTTTCCGCTCGGCGGCGGTCGAAGCGACCATCGCCAAGGCCCGCCGCGCTATCCGTAATCCGGCTCTGGCGCGGCTGTTTGAAAACGCCTACCCGAACACGCTCGATACGACGGTTGAGCTGGGCGAGGTGGATGGCAAGCCCGACACCTTCGTCATTACCGGCGATATCAAGGCTCTCTGGCTGCGCGATTCGTCGGCGCAGGTGACGCCCTATCTGCCGCTGGTGACGGAGGACAAGGCGCTGCAACGCCTGTTTGTTGGCCTGATCCATCGGCAATCGCGCTGCATCCTGATCGACCCCTATGCCAATGCCTATATGCACGACCCCAAGGCGCGCACCAACCTGTCGTGGTCGCAGACCGACTTTACCGACATGAAGCCGGGCGTGGCCGAGCGCAAGTGGGAAATCGACTCGCTGTGCTATCCGGTGCGGCTGTCCTATCTTTACTGGCGGCAGACGGGGGACGTCAGCGCCTTTGACGACACCTGGCGCGCTGCCATGCACACGGTGGTCGATACCTTCCGCGTACAGCAGCGCAAAGAGAATAATGGGCCGTATCGCTTTCAGCGCACGGCGTCCGAACCCACCGAGACGCTGGCGCGCGGCTATGGGGCCCCGACGCGCAAGGTCGGTTTGATCCATTCCGGCTTCCGTCCGTCCGACGATGCCTGCCTCTATCCCTTCCTCATCCCGGCCAATCATTTCGCGGTCGTGAGCCTGCGGCAACTGGCGCAATTGGCGGAACCCGCGGGGCTGGGGGCCGCATTTGCACAGTCCTGTCTGGCGCTGGCGCAGGAGGTCAGTGACGCCCTGAACGCCTATGGTCGCCTCAGTACGTCGGACGGTGGCGACATGTGGGCCTATGAGGTCGATGGCTTCGGCAATGGCCTGTTCATGGACGACGCCAATGTGCCGAGCCTGCTCAGCCTGCCCTATCTGGGGGCCTGTCGTATTGACGACCCGCTCTATCAGCGCACCCGCCGCGCGGTGTTGAGCCGCCGCAACCCCTATTATTTTGAGGGCAAGGTGCTGTCCGGCGTCGGCAGCCCGCATTCGGAGCCGGACACGGTGTGGCCCATCGCCCTGATGATGCAGATACTGACCACGCAGGACAAGGCGGAGCAACGCGCCTGCCTTGCGGGGATTTTGCGGGCCTCGGCCCCGCGCGGCTTCGTCAATGAGTCGGTGCATAAGGATGACGCCAGCCATTTCACCCGCTCATGGTTTGCCTGGGCCAACAGCCTGTTTGGAGAGACGGTGCTGACCCTGATGCGGACCGCCCCCGACCTTCTGTGACCTTGTGATTTGCCGCGATAACCCGCGACTATGGAGTGCCTTTCGATGATCAATCGCCGTTCGCTTCTGGGGGCCGCCTCGGTGGCCTCCGTCCTGCCGGTTCAGTCTCTGGCCGCTGAAGACGACCTGTGCGCCCATGTCGATCCCTTTATCGGCACGGGCGGTCACGGCCACACCTATCCGGGGGCGACCCTGCCGTTCGGTATGGTGCAGTTGTCGCCGGACACCAGCAATAATGGATGGGATTCCTGCTCCGGCTATCACGTCAAGGACGGCTCGATCATGGGCTTTTCGCACACCCACCTGTCGGGGACGGGCTGCGCGGACATGCTCGACTGTCTGGTGACGCCGCGCACCGGGCCGGTGGTGCTCAATCCGGGCGAACCGGGTCAGATCGAAGGTAGCTACCGCTCGCGCTACGCCGATGAGGTGGCCAGCCCCGGCTACTACGCCGTCACCCTGACCGACAGCCGCGTGCGCGCCGAACTGACGGCCACCTTGCGCACCGGCCTGCACCGCTATGTCTTTCCGACAGGCGAGGCGGGGCACCTTTTGATCGACTGGGCCCACGGGCAGCGCAACTGGTGGGAAAAATCGCCCGCGACCAAACTCGACAACACCAGCCTGCGCCTGATTGGCAATGACACGCTGGTGGGGGGGCGTCAGGTCTTCATGTGGGCGGGTGGGCGCTGGATCTTCTTCGCCCTGAAACTGTCGCGGCCGTTCAGCCGGGCCGAACTTTATCAGAACGACGCCCCGATCAGTGGTACGGAGGTTGCCGGTGGCAAGCTGAAATGCGCCCTGCATTTTGATGATGCGGGTGCGGCCCCGCTGCTGGTCAAGGTCGGGATTTCAGCGGTCGATATCGACGGCGCGCTCAGAAACCTTGAGGCCGAACAGCCGGGCTTTGATTTTGAAGGCACGCGGCGGGCGGCGCATCTGGCGTGGCAGGGCGAACTGTCGCGCATCCGCGTGGACCTCAGCGATCCCAATGACCGCAAGGTCTTCTATACGGCCCATTACCACAGCCTGCTGGCGCCGACCCTGTTTTCGGACGTCGATCGTCGCTATCGCGGCATGGACAATCAGGTGCATAGCCTGAAACCCGGCGAAGAAAATTATTCGACCTACAGCCTGTGGGACACCTATCGCGCCGCGCATCCGCTCTACACCCTGACGCAGGGACCACGCCTGCCCGGCATGATCGGCGGTCTGGCGCGCATGGGGCAGGAAAGCCCGGCAGGCGCGCCCATCTGGCCGCTTCAGGGGCGCGAAACCGACACCATGATCGGTTACCACAGCGCCGCCGTTCTGGCCGAAGCCTGCGTTAAGGGCGTGCCCGGCGTAGACTATAAGGCCGCCTATAAGGTGATCCGCAAGCGCGCCTTCGATGACGATGTGCACGGCTTTGGCCTCTATCGCCAGTTGGGCTATATCCCGGCGGACAAGGTCGATGAATCCGTGTCGCGCACGCTTGAATTTGCCTATAGCGACTGGTGCGCCTCCAAGCTGGCGGCAGCGGTCGGCGCGCATGAGGATGCACGCAAATTGCGTGAACGTTCAAGAAATTATCGCAATCTCTTTGACTCGTACATTCACTTCATGCGCGGTAAAAAGGCCGACGGTTCCTGGGTGACGCCCTATTTCCCGCAGTCTTTGGGCCACGATCAGAAGCGCTGGCGCGACTATACGGAAACCAATGGCTGGCAGGCGACCTTCCTCAATCAGCACGACCTCTATGGCTATATGCAGATGTTCGGCGGCGAGAAGGCCTTTGAGGCCAAGCTGGATGCGCTGTTTAATGCCCCGTCTGACCTCGATCACGGCTCGCTGGACGACATCAGCGGGCTGGTCGGGCAGTACGCGCACGGCAATGAGCCCAGCCACCACGTCGCCTATCTCTATGCCTATGCCGGGGCCTTGCCGAAAACCCAGTCGCGCGTGCGGATGCTGATGAAGGCCATGTACCGCGCTGAGCCCAACGGGCTGGAGGGCAATGAGGATTGCGGCCAGATGAGCGCCTGGTACGTACTGAGCGCGCTGGGCCTGTACACGGTTGATCCGGTCAGCGGCGTCTATGTCTTCGGCTCGCCTCTGGTCAACCGCGCCCGCCTTGCGCTCGGTAACGGGCGGCATCTGAGCATCGTCGCCGATGGTAACGGGCCGGATAAGGTCTATGTCAGCGGCGTGCGCCTGAACGGTAAGGCGTGGAGCCGGTCGTGGATTGCCCACGACACCCTGATGCGTGGCGGCGAACTCCGCTTCCTGATGAGCGCCACGCCCAACCCGGCCTTCGGGGCGCGGCTGGCTGACCGCCCGCCGTCCTTCGTGTGATGCGACGCTTCCTGTGCTTCTGTGTGTGGCTGTGCCTGTCGGCGTCACAGGCGGTTGCGGCCAACCTGATCACCGCGCCGGACGCCAGCCCGCAGGCCCAAGCCACGACGGCGTGGTTCCGGGAGGAGCCGGTGCTGGGTGCCTTAAAAGGGCAGGTGGTGCTGGCGCAGCGGTCGCAGGTAGCGGCGCTTTTACCACCCAGGGTGCGCGTTGCGTGGCAGGACTGGAGCCGCACCTTGCCGACCGCACGACCCGAAGCCTATGCGCTGTTTTCCAAAGACAACTGGCTGATCATCGCCGGTGACGATGATCGTGGCCTGATGTTCGGTATGGGCCATGTCCTGCGCAAGGCGGCGCAGGGGCGGGTGCGCGGCCTGCCGCTCTATGTGGTGCCTGACAAGGCCATTCGCGCGCATCAGATCGGCTACCGTTTCAAGAACAACAGCTATGACGCCTTTACGCTGCCTATGTTTGAGCGCCACCTGCGCGACCTTATCGTGTTTGGCACCAATGGCCTGCAATGGATCGCGCCCATTTCAGACGACGCCGCCGAAAGCCCGCTGTTTCCGGCACCTGCGCTGAACACCCTGATCGGGGTGTCGCGGCTTACGGAGCGCTATGGCGTCGATTTTCACCTCTATTACCCGCAGATGATGGCCGACTATGGCGACCCGACACAAAGGGCGGCGGAACTGACGCGCTTTGAGGCGCTGGTGCGCGCCACGCCGCATATCAGCAGCCTGTTCGTCCCCGGCGGCGACCCCGGCCATACGCCGCCGGATATTCTGTTCCCGCTGATCCGCGACGAAGCGGCGATCCTGCGTCGCTATCACCCCAAGGCGACGGTGTGGGTGTCGGCGCAGGGCTTTGACCGCGCGCAGTATGAGCGCTTCTACGCCCTGATGGCAGAAGAAAATCCATGGTTGACGGGTGTCTTTGTCGGGCCGCAGTCGCGCGACACCGTGTCGGTGCAGCGGGCCCGCATTCCGGCGCGGTACAAGGTGCTTTTCTATCCCGACATCGCCCACACCCTGCACGCGCAGTTCCCGGTGCCGGGCTTCGATCCCGCCTTTGCCCTGACCGAAGGGCGCGAACCCATCAACCCGCAACAGCAGGCCCAAGGCCATATCTATCGCCATTTTGCTGGTGATTTTGAAGGCTTTGTCACCTATTCCGAAGGGGTGACGGATGACGTGAACAAGATGTTGTGGGCGGGGTTCGGCACGGATCGCGCGCAAACATCCGCGACGATTGCTGCGGACTATGGGCGCTATTTTCTGGGGGATGCGCGGTTCGGGGCGGTGCTGGAAGGTTTGGAGCGCAACTGGCGTGGGCCGGTGCGTCTGAACCGCGACATCCCGCGCACCCTGATGACGCTGAGGACCCTGCCGCATCGGGATAATTGGCGGTACGACATGCTGGCCTATCGCGCCGCCTATGACGCCTATGTGCAGCGGCGCGCTGTGGCGGAGACGCAACGTGAAGAAGATGCCTACAAAGCCCTCTCTAAAAACAATTTTCAGGAGGCACGCCGTGCTTTGGCGCCCCCTGACGACGGGAACACACAGGCACTGCGCACAGAGATTCAGACACGGGCCGGACGGCTCTATACGAGCATCGGTCTGCAACTGAGCGTGCGGCTTTATGGGGCGTCCAACTGGGAGCGGGGGGCCAATCTCGACCGGCTTGAGGTGTCGCTGAACGACCGGGTGTGGCTGAGCCGGCAGATGGCTGAGATCGAGGCCCTGCCCGAACCCGCGCGCGCTGAACGTCTGGCGGCGCTTTTACGCCGGGATACACCGCCACCCGGCGGGTTTTACGATGATCTGGGTGATCCGCAGGCGGCACCGCATCTGGTGCGTGGGGCCGACTGGGCCGACGATCCGCAGCGCATGGCGGGGGCCATAGAGAGCATTGCCGACCGCACGCCGGATGATGGCTGGCGGCTGGCGTGGATCACCTATGCCGAGGCGCTGTACGAAACCCCGCTGGAGTTGCGCTATGCCGGGCTCGACCGCACGCGCGCCTATCGGCTGAAAGTGGTGTATGCGGGAGAAGACTATGCCCTGCCGCTGACCCTGATCGCCAATGACACGACGACCCTGCACACGGCCCGCGCCCGCCGCAGCAATCCGGAGACGGTAGAGCTGGACCTGCCGCAAGAGGTCACGGCCACAGGCCGCCTCAGCCTCAAGTGGTTTCGCCCGGAAGGGCTGGGCGGCTCTGGGCGCGGGCGGCAGGTGGCGCAGGTCTGGCTTTATCCGCGATAAGCCGCCTGCGCCGTTTGTTACCGCGTGATAATCCCAACGCCGCTGAAGGCTACGGTCGGCTTGTCCTGCACAGCGCGCGGCAGAACCAGTTTCAGGTAACGCCCCTTATGCGGCGCATCGAAGCGGATGCGCTGTTCGCTGCGGCTATTGGCGATGTTGGAGAATTCGCCTTCGCCTGCGGGTGCAAAGGTTTGGCCGTCAAGGCTGACAGAGGCGACGTAACCCGCCGGTGCGCCCATCTGGGCCACCGTGTTCACGTCCAGATAGATGTCCTGCACGCCGGGCGTCAGGGTAAAGCCCTTGAGGTCATAGACCTTGCCCAGATCAAGGATCAGTTCGGCGGGCTGGCCCTTGCGGCCGATAAAGCCCTTGCCGTCGAGCAGCGCGTTCGGCGTATCGCTGCTGGCCGAGACCATGCGCCAGCCGACCGGGGCGACATCGAACGACACCACCGAGGCCGCGCTCAGCACCTTACGCGCCGGGCTGAAGGCCACGGCCCGCACCTGACCGCCTTCGGGCAGGGGGAAGGGGGCGCTGAACGGCGTCGAAGCGGTTGTCGGCGCGCTGCCGTCCAGGGTGTAGAACAGGCGCACATCGGTTTCGGCGGCACTGAGGCTGACCAGACCGGCGCGGTCGCGTTTGATGACCGGTTCTTCCAGCACTGACGGCATCAGGAACAGGCCGAAATCGCCCAGAATGGGCGAGGCGGCGGCCTTGAGGATGCGGATACGCACCGCACGCGTCGTCACGGGGGCCGACAGACGCGTCAGGCGCTTATAACCGATATAGGTGTGGGTTTGCAGGGTCCGCCAGCGGCCGTTTTCAAGGATGTCGATGGCGAAATCATCGACGCGCACGCCCTTGCGGATGTCTTCGGCGGTACGGATCACGTCAAAGGTCTGCGCCTTGGGCAGGTCAAAGCGAATCCACGCCCCGGCCTTATCCGAGGTGCGCGCGGCCCAGAAGCCATTGGCTTTCAGGGCCTGCGCCGGGCCGAACCCCTCGCCATAGGTCGAGGAGGCCGTCACCTTGGCTCCGGTGGCCAGATTGCGGGCAAAGGTCTTGTCCAGAATGGCTTTCCAGCCTGTGAGCGAGGCCACATCGGCATCGGGCACGCGGCCGCGGCGGTCAGGGGCCAGGTTCAGCAGCAGGGTCGTGCCGCGCCCCACCGACTCGAAGTATACGCGCGTCAGATTGGCGGGCGTGCGCGGGCTTTCGTCCGCGTGCCAGAACCAGCCGGGCCGGATCGAGGTATTGGTTTCCGCCGGGTTCCAGATGTTGCCGCCACGCACACCGGCATTGCCCTTGGCCATGGTGTAGGGGGTTTCATCGACCGTGGGCCAGCAGGGGTCACCGGCCTGACCATGCTCATTGCCGACCCAGCGCACATCCATATGCTCATCGGCAAACATGACGGCGTGCGGCTGGTTTTTGCGCACGATGGCGCGCACGGTGTCCCAGCCGTAATAGGTGAGGGCGTCGATCTTGCGCCGTTCGCGCGCGCCGCCGTAATAGCCGTCACCGCCATTGGCCCCGTCGAACCACACCTCAAACAGTGGGCCGTACTGCGTGGTCAGTTCTTCGAGCTGGTTGTGATAGTATTCGACATAGGCCGGGCGGCCATATTCCGCGTGGTTGCGGTCCCATGGCGACAGATAGACGCCGAACTTCAGACCATGCTTGCGACAGGCTTCGGCCATTTCGCCGACAATGTCGCCCTTGCCGTTCTTGTACGGGCTGAACTTGACCGAATGCTCGGTATAGCGGCTGGGCCACAGGCAAAAGCCGTCATGGTGCTTGGCCGTCAGGATTATGCCTTTCAGACCGCCACCCTTCGCGGCCAGGACGATCTGATCGGCGCTGAAATCGGTCGGGTTGAACAGGCTGACCGGCTCATCGCCATAGCCCCATTCGCGGTCCGTAAAAGCGTTCATGGTGTAGTGCATGAAGCCGTAGGTTTCGAGCCGTTGCCAGTCGTACTGACGCACCGACGGCGTCGCGCCGAAGGGGGCGGGGCCTTTGGGGGCGCGGGCCAGGGCCGGGCCGCCGACCAGACCAGCGAAAACGGACAGGGACAGGGTGCGACGATCCATCATCATGGCCAATTTGCCTCTTTGGTTCATAATTGGTAACACCCTAATTCAGCCGGGATTGATTGCAAGCCTTAAAGTCAGGCGCTTCCCATTTTGCTTTTTAATGCTGAAATCACAGGCATTCGTATGGCCAGCGGGCGCACAGGCGGGTTAGATCAGGGGGGCGGGCGCAGGGATTTCGGTCATAATTGGCCTTAGGATTTTGGCAAGCAAATGTATTTAATATGTATTGTCCGTTCCGGCTGCCATTGATATCGCTACCGTATACGATCTTTATTTTGCGCGTGGGGACAACGCGCAAAGACTTAAAATGCAAACTTCTAATTGACTGAAAGCCAGAAGACCCACATGAAATGGGTAGGAAACGACTGGATGTGACATGAACGAGTCAGCTCTGCGCTCTGCCTTTCTGAAAGATGATGGCGGCCACGCCTACCTGCTTATACGCAATGCCATCCGCGACGAGATCACGGGGGGGAAGCTGAAGCCGGGGGCGGCGCTGGCGCCTGAGCGTGAGTTATGCGTGCTTTATGGCGTGTCGCGCATCACCGTGCGTAAAGCCGTCGAAGGGCTGGTCGAAGAAGGACTTCTGACGCGCACGCGGGGGTCGGGCACCTATGTGTCCATGCCGTCGATTACGCGGGTTGAGAAGAATTTTGCCATTCTTACCTCGTTTTCCGAGGACATCCGCTCACGCGGCTATAAACCGTCCAGCATCTGGCTGAAAAAGACCACCAGCATGACCACGCCCGAAGAGGCGCTAGCGCTCGGTCTGTCGCCGGGGTCGCTGGTCCACCGCTTTCACCGCATTCGCTGCGCCGACGGCGTGCGCGTCTGTCTGGAGTTCGTTGTCGTCCCGGCGCAGTTCCTGCCCTCGGTCGATGTGGTGCAGGAATCGCTCTACGAAGCCATGGCCGCGGCGGGCAGTCGCCCGGTGCGCGCCCTGCAACGCCTGCGCGCCGCGCCTCTCAGCGAGGCACATTCGGAATTGCTCGGCGTACATACGGGGGAATGCGGTCTGTTTATCGAACGCCGCGGCTTCCTGTCCAACGGTACGGCCGTCGAATTCAGCCAGTGTTATTACCACGGTGAAGCCTACGACGTGATCGCCGAACTGGGCTGATCCGGCCTTCTGATCCCAAACCTCTCTTGTTTCTGAGCGTGATCCGGCAGTGGCTCCGAATCGCCGCCGCCTTGCGTTCGGCTGTGCCCTTCGCTGGGAGGGTAGGATAGACGCATCTTCGCGCGCGAATGCCGGATTGTGACGGTGCAGGCTATGGACAGGCGCAATTTTCGCCTATATCCAATACCTATATAGAACCTCTACATTACCTTTGAAGGACCTGACTATGGGATCGAAGTCAACCCGTCATTCGCGCTGGCTGGCCTTACGCTGGTTTGTGTGCGCCGTCAGCGCGCCCATACTGTGTACGGTAGGGGTGACCGCGCAGGCGCAACCGGTGGCCACGGCACCGGCGATCTATCCCACGCCACAGTCCCTGACCTTGACCGGACCGGACCTCAAGCTGGGGACGTCGCTGCTGCTGGTGCGCGGTGATAAGGTCGATGCCGAAACGGAGGCATTGGTGCGCCGGGTCCTGACGGCTGCGGGAGTGGAGACCGTTCGCGTGGTTAAGCGCCTGCCGAAGCGCTTTGCGGGCGACTATGCGGTGATCGGCACGGTCAACGACGCTGAGGTCAAGGCGGCGCTCAGCGTGACGGGCGCAGCGGCCCCCACACGTCCCGAATCCTATCTACTGACGACGCGCCAGCAGGCTTCCGGGGCGCTGATCGTGCTGGCGGGTGCCGACAACGACGGCCTCTATTACGCGGCCCAGAGTCTCCGGCAGATTGTGGCGCAGGGCCGCCTGCCGGCGCTGACGATCAGTGACTATCCGTCCATGCCGGTGCGCGGCACCATCGAAGGCTTTTACGGCAAGCCGTGGAGCATGGCCCAGCGTGCCGCCCACATCGAATTCCTGTCGGGCCTGAAGGCCAACACCTATATCTACAGCCCCAAGGATGACGTCTATGCGCGCGACAAGTGGCGCGAGCCCTATCCGGCGGAGACGTTAAAAGACCTTGGCAGCCTCGTGGCGCAGGCCAACCGGCAGCATGTCAACTTCGTGTATGCCGTCTCACCGGGGCCGTCCATCTGCTACAGCGACCCGACCGATCTGGCGCATATTCGTGCCAAGTTCGCGGCCCTGCGCGGCGTTGGTGTGCGCAGTTTCTACGTGGCGCTCGATGATATCGAGTATAAAAAATGGAACTGTGCGGCCGATGAAGCGGCCTTTGGACCTTCGGGTGAAGAGGCGGCGGCGAAGGCGCAGGCCAGCCTCCTGAACGCCGTGCAGGCCGATCTGGCCGCCAGCGGGCATGGCGAACTGATCATGGTGCCGACGGAATATTACGATGCCAAGGTCTCGCCCTATAAGACCGCTCTGGCCGCGGCGCTTGATCCACGCGTGGTGATCCAGTGGACGGGGACCGATACCGTGCCGCCGTCGATTTCGGTCGCCGATGCGCGCAATGCCACCAAGGCTTTCGGGCGCAAGACGCTGTTGTGGGACAATTATCCGGTCAATGATTTTGGCGAATCCGCCGGTCGTCTTCTGATGGCACCTTATGCGCGGCGTGAGGCCGGCCTGTCGGCGGAGCTGAGCGGCATCGTCTCCAACCCGATGAATCAGGAGGTGGCCAGTCGCCCGGCGGTGACGGGGCTGGTGGCCTTTGCGTGGAATGATCAGGCCTATGACGCCGAACGTACCTGGCGGGCGGCGGCGCGTGATCTGGCCGGGAATGATCCGCAGGTGACGCAGGCGCTTCTGACCTTTTTCGATACGCAGCATCTGGCACCCACCTTTGGCAATCAGCCGTGGCAGGCGCAAGCCCCGCAACTGAGGGCCGCCATCAACCGCGTGCGCGATGCGCTGGCGGGTTCCGATATGACAGAGCGTCAGGCGGCGCTGAGCGCCCTGTCGCAATGGGCCGATGATCTCACCAATGCGCCCGACCGCATCCGCACTGGGGTTACGGATAAAGGCTTTGTCGAAGAAGCCGCGCCGTGGCTGACGGCTACCGCCTTGTGGGGTAAGGCTCTGCGCCTGACCGTTGAGGGGCTTGAGGCCGCCGATGCCCAAACGGCCGCGGATCGCTTCGCGGCGGCGCAAGGCCTGGCGGCCGAGGCCTCAAAACTGCGCACCATACCCGGTGCTACGCGCCCCGAAGGCCCCATCAGGATCGCCGACGGCGTACTCGATGTGTTTATCACTGAGGCCCCAAAGCTGGTCTATTGGCCCTGACTATCCTTTTACAGGCGGTGACGTAGATGCAGGCTAACGCCGTGCGGCGCTCCGGTCGTGACCCACACCGCGTCGTAGCGGACCTTGAAACTGAAGGCGTTCTTCATAATTCGCGATGAACCTCAAAAGCAAGATCCCCAAATGTCACTTTCGGAAGCCACAATCCTTTGTGTTAAAGGCAAAATCAGGGATTCAAGCTGTTCGATGAGGCGGGGCTTTACCTGCTGATTAAGCCCTCTGAATCGAAGCTTTGGCGATTCAAATATCACATCCACGGCACGGCTTTGAGGCTGCGCACCTCGATCACCTCACTGGGTTCGCCCGGCGGGTGAAACAGGTCCGCGGGCGTGTTGATACCGATCAGAAAATGCTTCGTGAGGTCCAGTCCAACGTGCGGGATAATGAAGCTCTTACCTTCTGCTGGCTCGATTTGGCCGTAGTGGCGGGTTACCTGTCCGGACGCGTAAGTATCCAGGTGAGTGCTTCGATCTGTTCCTTCAGGGCGGCGACCTCCGTTGTCAGTTCGCCAATCGCTTCGGCCTCCGTGGCAGCGGGTGGTGGACCGACCTTATCCGCCTGAACCCGCTGCATGGCCTCCAGCATGACGCCGATAAACAGGTTGAGCACGGTAAAGGTCGCCACCAGAATGAAGACGATCATGAAGGGAATGGCGGCGGCATGGGTGGCCGCCAGACTGCGCGCCATATCGGCCCAGCCTTCGAGCGTCATGATCTGAAACAGGCTGAACAGGGAGGCATCCAGCGTGCCGAACCACTGCGGGTGCGTGGCCCCGAACAGCTGGCTGGCCATCACCGCCGAGACGTAATAGATGATCACCAGTATCGCCCCGATGGACCCGATACCGGGCAGGGCCGCCACTATGCCACCGATGACGCGTCTGAGGCTGGGGAAAACGGAAATCAGACGCAAGACTCGCAGCACCCTGAGGGCGCGCAGGACGCTGAAGGCGCCTGCGGCGGGCAAAAGAGACACGATGATGATGCTCGCATCAAACAGGTTCCACGGGTCGCGGAAGAACCGCCAGCCCTGCGCAAACAGACGCAGACACAATTCCAGCACAAAGACGGACAACAGGATCTGATCAATGGAGGACAGAAACGCGCCGACCGAGGTCATGATGGCGGGATAGGTCTCCAGCCCCAGAACGATCGCGTTGAGAATAATCAGCGTGACGACCGTCGCGGTAAAGGCAGGGTGTTCGATGATCGTCAGGACCTGACGCCGTGCGGACCTGAGCGTCATGAGTTGTGGCCTCCCGGTTTGTGGGTCTTGATGAGGGAAATAAGCACACCGGCGGCAATCAGGCCCAGCGTCACCCCCAGAGAGATATTGGCAGGAAACTTCTCCAGCCCCATGGCATCGGCGATAAAGGTCTTCGAGCCAATGAAGATCAGCACGATGGCCAGGGCGGGCTTCAGATAGCGGAAGCGATGGATGATCGCCGCCAGCGCAAAGTACAGCGCGCGCAGACCCAGAATGGCGAAGATATTGCTGGTGAAGACGATAAACGGGTCCAGCGTGATGGTGAAGATGGCCGGCACGCTATCGACCGCAAAGATCAGATCGACAAATTCGATCAGGGCCAGCGCGACCAGAAGCGGCGTGGCATAGGTGCGCCATTTGCCGGTTTTGGGATCAGGCTGACGGGACAGGAACTTCTGTCCGTCGAGACCGGCGCTGATCGGAAAGACGCGCCGCATCAGCTTCAGCAGCGGATTGTTGCCGATGTCCGGGTGCTTGTCGCCGACAAACAGCATCTTAATGCCGGTGAAAATCAGGAAGACAGCAAAGACGTACAGCACCCAACTGTATTGCGACACCAGCGTGGCCCCCAGCGCGATCATGATGCCGCGCAGGACGATAACGCCCAGTATCCCCCAGAACAGCACGCGGTGCTGATAGAGGGGCGGGATGGCAAAATAGGTGAAGATCAGCGAGATAACGAAGACATTATCAAGCGCCAGAGTCTTTTCGACGATAAAGCCCGTCAGGTATTCCTTACCGGCCTGATCGCCCAGTGACCACCACACCCAGCCGCCAAAGGCCAGTGCAATGGCGATATAGAAGGCCGACATCCACAGACTTTCGCGGATGCTGACCTCATGCGTCTTGCGATGCAGAATGCCAAGGTCAAAGGCCAGAAGCGCCATAACGATGCCGATGAAACCGGCCCACATCCACAGGGGCTTGTCCATCACCGGCGTGACAAGAAACTCCATCATGCGGATCGATCCTGTTCATCAGAAAAGCGGGCATTGTGGGGGCGCGCCGGATGCTGACGGGCATAGAGGGGCATGAGACCATCGAGATTGAGCGCCACGATCTGGTTCATTTCGCCCTTATCGAGCCAGACGCCGCGGCACTGCGGGCATTTGTCGATCCGGACGGGTCCGTGAGTCTTTTCCTTGAGCGGTATCTGGCAGTCGGGACAGCAGCGCAGGGGCATGGGGTCGCCTGTTTGGAATGAATATCAACCTGCCCGTTCTAGCGCACCCCCATGCTGCATTTCCGTTGGGAAGTCTGGCCGATGGCGCTGTTTTTCCGCCGCGTCATTTTTACGGCGCGTTTACAGCCCGGCGGCACGAAAACAGCGATCTCAGGCCCCGTTCGATACAGCGCCTTGGCGCATCGGCACGCTAGGGTGAAGGGGCTCAAAACGAGAGCGACCCCTCAAAGGAGATGACAATGCAACCCCGCGGCCACTCCCGCGACCTGTTCAATGGGAGCGGAGCCACCACCCGAACCCTGACCATGGACGGCGATCTGCGCCGCTACATGATGGGCATATATAACCGTATGGGTCTGGCCTTGCTGATCTCAGGCGGTGTGGCCTTTCTGGCGGCGCAGTCACCCGATTTCATTAATGCAGTCTACGTCATGTCCGGCGACCGCATCAGCGGCCTGACCGGCCTCGGATGGGGTCTGGCCTTTGCCCCGCTGGTGATGGCTATGGTCTTAGGCTTTGGCGTAATGCGCATGAGCCTCGCCACGGCGCAGTTCAGCTTCTGGGTCTTTGCCGCCATTATGGGCCTGTCGCTGACCTCGATCGTGCTGGCCTATACCGGTGCCTCTATCGCCCAGGCCTTTCTGATCACGGCGATCACCTTCGGCCTGACCAGTTTCTGGGGCTACACCACCAGGCAGGACCTGACGCGTTTCGGCGGGTTTCTTATGATGGCCGTCATCGGCCTGATCGTCGCCAGCCTTGTTAATCTGCTGCTCCAGAGTTCATGGCTGCAACTGGCCCTGTCGGCCCTGGGTGTGCTGATCTTCACCGCGCTGACGGCCTATAACACCCAGCGCCTGAAGGGCCTGTATTACGATCTGTCCGATCAGGGAGAAACCCGCGGCAAGATCATGATCCTGGGGGCCCTGTCGCTCTACATCAACGTCATCAACATCTTCACCAGCCTGCTGCACCTCACCGGTGAGCGGCGATAACCGGGAGAGACGACCATGGACTATGATGATTTCTACTTCGACGAAACCGGCAACCCCTACCGCGAGCGCCGCTCCCGCCGGGCCGCCGAACGCGAAGAAGATATCCTGATCGACACTCTGAGTTTTCGCTCCGCACGTCGCGAGTCCCGTAAGCGTACCGAGCGCATGAACAACAGATTACTGCGATAAAGGGATCGGTTCCCGCGCCATCGCCCCCCCCCCAGCGCAGGGAACCGTTTTCGCCCGGACCGATTGACTTACATCGGATCACGGGCCGTCCAGCGGTAGGAGAGACCGCTGCGGGAAGCCGCCGGGCTGGTGCACCGGCGGCTTCCATTTTTTTGATGGGTCGCCTCTCACGGATTTCGCCCGACAGTTCTCCTATCCTTTCGCCCCAAACCGATTTAGGCTCTGCCTCATGCGTCTGCCTCCGTTTCTGGACACTCCCCCCTTGCCGGTGTTACGGGGCCAGCCTGCCCTGTGGCAGGAAGGGCTGCTGAGCCTTGTCATGGTCTTTGCGGCCGCCTGCATCAGTTACATCCTGATGCAGTCCGGCTTTCCCTCGCCTGAGGCATTGAGCATCCTGTTTGTCCTGCCCGTTCTGGCGGCGGCCATCTTTCTCGATCTGCGGCTGGCGCTGGTGACGGTGGCGCTCAGCGTCATCACCTACAATCTGGTCCTGCTGCCGCCCTTCTGGACCTTCGACCTGACCAACCCGCAGGCGGTGGCCAAGATCGTCGTGCTGCTCATCGTTACGCTTGTGGTCAGCGCTCTGACGACGCGCCTGCGCCGCATCACCGGCGAAAGTCAGGCACGCGAAAACGTATTGAGAGGGCTTTATCAACTCAATCAGGACCTTGTCGGCAAAACCACCGTCGCGCAGGTGCAGGCGGCCAGCGAAGCCTGCCTGAGTGCCCTGACCACCGTGCCCTGTCAGATCTGGTACAAGGATGTACCCGTCGATGACCCGCTCTTGTTCGAAGCGGCGCAGGAAGGCGCATCTGCGGGGGCCGGTCAGGTGCTGGCGCCGCACGATCCGCGCCTGATCCTGCCCCTGATCGACGGCGAAAAGAGGCTGGGGGTGCTGGTCTTTACACCGCAAGATCATGCGCCGTTTCCGGTCGAACGCTTCCCCCCCAGCCTGCTGCCGACCCTGGCCGCGCAGGTGGCCAGTGCCCTCAGCCGGGCCGCCCTGACCGAAGCCCACGAACAACAGGTGCGTCAGGCCGACCGCGAGCGCTTCATGAGTGCCATGCTGTCCTCATTATCGCACGACTTCAAAACGCCGCTGGTCGGCATAGTCGGCGCGCTGGAGGCGCTGGAGGGCCGTGTGGACACCGACGCGCGGGAGATCGTCAATGATGGACTGACCGAAGCCCTGAGGCTGAACCGCTATGTGGTCAATCTGGTCGAGATCAGCCGCCTTGAGGCCGGTGTGCGGCCACGCAGTGAGCCCCTGCACATTCGCGACGCCATCTCAGGGGTCTTGCGCACCCTGCGCCCTATGATCGGCCGGCAAAAGTTTCGCGTAAATGTCGAAGCGGGGTTTCCGCTTCTGAACCTCAATGCTTCGCTGTTTGACCTTGTCCTGCTGAACCTGATCGAAAACGCCATTAAATACGGCCCACCCGAAGGCGAGATCACCATTGATGCCCGCGTCACTTCGGACGGTGTTGACATTGATGTCGATGATGAGGGGGGGGGCATTCCGCCGCCTCTGCGTGAGCCGGTTTTTACCAAGTTTTACCGTGCCGTAGAAGGCGATCGCAAGATTGCCGGCACGGGTCTGGGACTTTACATCTGCCGCGAGATCGTGGCCTCTTACGGCGGGCGTATCGAGGCTATAGACCCACCCGACGGCACAGGGGCCTGTATGCGTGTCTGGTTGCCGACGGCGGCGACGCTGCCTCTGGCGACCTTTGAGGAGGAGACGGAATGAGCGGTTTGCAGCCCAAGGTACTGGTCATCGAAGACGACCCGCAGGTGCGCAAGTTTCTGACCATCACCCTGACCTCTCACGACTATACGGTCATCCCGGCCGAGACAGGGCGCGAAGGCATTCGTCTGGCGACCTCGGTCAAACCGGACGCGGTGCTGCTGGACCTCGGCCTGCCCGACATTGACGGCACGGAGGTCATCGGCTCAATCCGTAGCTGGTCCAAAATGCCGATTCTGGTCGTGTCCGTGCGCGATCAGGAAGAGGAAAAGGTGAAGGCGTTTGATCTGGGCGCCAATGACTACGTCACCAAACCCTTTGGCACGGCGGAGTTAATGGCACGCCTGCGGGCATCCTTACGCGACTCCATCGTCGCTTCCGCCGAAGATACGCGGGTCGAAGTCGGCGACCTCTGTATCGATCTGGCGGCTCACAAGGTGTCCGTCCGCGACAATCCGATCAAGCTGTCGCCCAAGGAGTTTGCCCTGCTGAAGGTTCTGGCCACACACGCCGGAAAACTGCTCACCCACAAATACCTGATGCAGAAGGTATGGGGAGACGCTCAGGCCGACGACAATCAGTATCTGCGCATCTATATCGCGCAGTTGCGCCAGAAGCTCGAAATTGACCCGGCGCGCGATCAGTTTATCGTTAATGAGCCCGGCATTGGCTACCGGCTTGAGGCCCCGTCAAAGACGACCTGAAACTCAGGCCTGCTGCGCGCGCAGGCGCTCGTACAAAAGCCGCGTTTCCAGAAGATTCGAAATGCGTAAGGCCACTTCGATGACGTCGAAGGGTTTCGCCACAAAGTCCTTGGCCCCCAGAGACAGGGCGCGGCGGCGCGCCTGAAGCGTGGTGTCCGCCGTAAGCACCAGAACCGGGCGGTATTCATCGGCGCGTTCGTGGCGACCAAAGGCTTCGAGAAGCTGAAACCCGTCCACTTCCGGCATCATCAGGTCGAGAAGCACCAGATCGGGCGCGAGGTCGATATAGGCCTGCATGGCACGGGCCGGGTCGGTAATACCGTGCACATCATTATAGCCTTCGCGCTTCAACAGCGCGATCAGCAGCAGCACATTGGCCTCTTCGTCGTCGATGACGAGGATACGACGTGACAGAAGGTCTCCCGGTGCGATCAGGTGTCCCGGCATGGTCGTGGTCTCAGTCCTCTGGTTTATCGGGGGTAGAGGGTGCCGCTGGCAGGGTGAACCAGAAGCGCGCCCCTTGCGCCGGGGCCTCATAGCCAATTTGTCCGCTCATGGATTCCACGAGGCGCTTGGATAGGGCCAGCCCAAGACCGGTGCCTTCGACGCGCGTCTTCGATTGCTGGCCCAGCCGGTCAAACGGCGTGAACAGGCGTGAGGCCGCCGACGGGTCGATGCCTTCGCCATCGTCTTCGACCTCGAGGCGGATGTCGTCGCCCCTCCGCCCATAGGCCAGACGCACGCAGGTGCCGGTACGGTTATATTTGGCCGCATTGGCAATCAGGTTCAGAAGGACCTGAATCAGCCGCCGCCGGTCCGCCTGGGCGATCAGGCCGGGCTCGGCCGCCTCAAGCTGGAAGGTCAGCCCGCCGGTGGCCACAATCGGCGCGGCCAGCGCGTGCACCTCCTGCACCACGTCGTCCAGATCGACCGCTTCAATCGACATATCGGTCGCCCCGGCTTCGATGCTGGAAATATCGAGCAGGTCGTTGATCAGCGACAGAAGATGCCGTCCGGCCTTCATAATCTGCTGTACGGCGGCCCGGTGCGGCGGCGACAGCGTCTCTTCATCCAGCTCCAGCAACTGCCCAAAGCCCAGAATGGCGCTCATCGGCGTGCGCAGTTCGTGGCTGGTCCGCGACAGGAATTCGCTCTTGGCCAGATTGGCGGCGATGGCGTCCTCACGCGCCATGCGCAGTGCCTCTTCGCTGCGGCGGCGTTCGGTCATGTCGCGCGTCACCTTGGCAAAGCCGCGCACCTGACCATTATCGTCGTGCAGGCTGGTGATCACCACATTGGCCCAGAAGCGTGAGCCGTCCTTACGCAGCCGCCAGCCCTCGTCTTCGACCGTGCCGCGATCGCGCGCCCGTTGCAGCATCTGGGCGGGCAGAAAGTCGCGTGTTTCGTCGGGGTAGAAGTGGCTGAAATGCTGGCCCAGAATTTCCGGCGCCGTCCAGCCCTTGATACGCTCAGCCCCCAGATTCCAGCTGGTCACCACGCCATCGGGATCCAGCGCAAAAATGCCGTAGTCACGCACCTCTTCGATCACGAGGCGGAAGCGTTCCTCGCTTTCACGCAAGGCCTGTTCACGGCCGCGCAAAAGCGCACTGGCGCGCGTCAGCCGCTGCGCCAGTCGCCCGATCTCATCGGCGTCCTGCGGCAGGTCGTTCAGCGCTTCCCCCTGCGCCAGCCGCTCGGCATTGTCCTCAAGATTGCCGATACGGCGCACAATGCCCGTCGAGAACAGATAAACGGCCGCCAGACTGCCCAGAAGGCCGACAATGGCGCTGATGGCGGTCAGCAGCAGGAAGCGGTTGCGCACCTGTTCCACACGCCGCAGTCTTTGATCGAGAAGCGCGTTTTCGCGCACCTGAATGCGGTCGATTTCCTGTCGCATGGCATCAAGCACGATCTTGTTGGACACCAGCGCGGCCTCGATCTCAGCCGTGTTCCGTTCGTTGCCTAGCCGCCCATCGGCCAGTTCGACAATGGTGTGCAGGCCTTCGCGTTTGCGCACGGCCAGCGAGCGGATGCGCTCAAAACGCTGACGGATTTCGGCGTCGCGAATGATGCCATCCAGCCTGTCAAAGGTTGGCGGCAGATCGGCCTCGGCCTTGCGATAGGGCTCCAGAAACCGCGCCTGCCGCGTCAGGACATAACCGCGCACCCCGGCGGCGGCTTCGGCCAGAAGGGCATGGACCTGATAGGTGTCGCGCTGCACGGCGAAGGCGCGACGCACATCGTCTTCGGCCTCCTCCTCGGCGTGGCTGGCCTGAAACAGCAGGCTGAGCGACACCAGCAGTATGGCCAGCGGCAGGGCCACCACCACCAGCCCCTTGAGCGCCAGCGGCCGGTCAGCCCAGAATCGGGTTAGGAAACGCGTCAGATTCATATCTCACGCCCCGCCGGCAGATGCCGCGCCGCCAGCACCGCCGCCTGCGTGCGGTCTGTGACCCCCAGCTTGGCGATCAGACGCTCGACATGCGCCTTGACCGTCGCCGGACTGATGCCCAAGGACCGCCCGATCTCCTTATTGGTCATGCCTTCAGCAATCAGGTGAACGATTTCGCGCTCGCGCCCGGTCAGGCTGGACAGGGCGGCCGGGTCGCGTTCAATCGGTTCCGGCGCGCGCATGGCGGCGCTGACCAGATCGAGCGGCAGGGCCGTCTGCCCCTGTGCCACGCGCACAATGGCCGCTTGCAGATCGTCAATAGCCGTATCTTTCAGGACATAGCCCGCCGCGCCCGCCGCCAGTGCCTCACGCACATAGGCGGGCAGGTCGTGCAGGGTGAGCATCAGCACACGCGCCGACAGCCCCAGGGCCGCGATGCGCCGCGTCGCCTCAAGCCCGTCCATATCGCCTTTCAGGCGCACATCCATCAGCACCACGTCCGGACACAAGGCCTCGGTCAGGGCAATTGCAGCCGGTCCATCGGCGGCTTCGCCCACCACGCTGAACCCGCTGCTGGTCAGCACGGCCTTCAGCCCCTCACGCGCCAGGGCGTGGTCGTCAACAATCAGGATGCGCAAGGGATCGGCGGTCAAAAGGATACACTCACAAGGGTTGGGGCAGGTGGGCGGTGACGCTGACGCCTCCGGGGCCGGCCTCCCACAGGAGGTGTCCGCCAATGGCCAGCATACGTTCGTGCATCACTTCGCGCCCCACATGCATGCCCTGCTGTGCCTCCGGGCCACTGGGCTCCGTGTGACTCAGGCCACGCCCGCCATCGCTTATACGCAAGGTGATGCCCGACGGCGCATCGGCGCTTAAGCTCAGGGTGACCGGGCAGGGGCCCCCGGCGTGCTTGCGGATATTGCTGACGGCCTCCTGCGCCACCCGAAAAAGGGCAGTTTCGACGGCGGAGGACAGGGGCATGGCCCCCTTGGGCACGTCAAAGGTCACGGCATAACCGTCCGTCTCCAGGGCCTCGGTCAGATAGCGCAGGGCGGCGCGCAGGCCCAGATCATCGAGCAGGGTGGGTCGCAAACCGCCAATAATGGCGCGGATTTCCTGCACCAGCTCGCGCGCAATCTGGGCCAGACGCACCCGCTGTGGCCCGGGGACGGGTTCCTGCGCGCGATCGGTGCCGCCTTCGAGCAGGCGCACCAGCGCCGTCGCGGTCTGGGCCACGCCATCGTGCAGTTCATGCGACAGGCGGCGGCGTTCGTCTTCCTGCGCTGTAAACAGCCGCCCGACGACGTATTCCAGCCGCTGTTCACGCTCACGCAGGGTGGCGGTCAGGCGACCGCGTTCGGCCTCACGCTCGATGCGGCTGGCGGTGGCCCCCATCAGTTCCAGAACGAGCCGCACCGCTTCACGGTCCTCGGTATCCGCAATGTCGCTCAGATCGGCGAAGCCGTCGATAATGACGAAGGCGAAGGGGGCCGTAGCCGTCCCCTCGCTCTGACCCGGTGCGCGCAGACCCAGCCCCGGACCCTGTGGCGCGATAGACGCCCGGCCCCGCCCCAGAAAATGCGCCAGTCGCCCGGCGCAGGTCTGAAGCACGGTCTCGACCGTGGTCATCTCGGCCAGCGCCAGCTCACCCCCGGCCTGCGACAACAGCCGCAAACGCGCTGCCCGCGCCTCGGCCGCGCGATAAAGCTCGCGCAGCTCGGCGACGGTTTCAATCTGCGCAGACAGCAGGGGGGAGGCGCTTTCCATTACCCGTCTCTATACCGGGAAAGCCCAGTTGTGCATAGGCCATCCGGCCTAGGCCGCAAAGCGCGCCAGTCGGCGGATGCGCTGTCGTCCTGTTTGCCTCTACCTTCTCCTCACGAGCCGCAACGAGACTGGCGGCGTTTGAAGAGGAAAGGTACAACACGATGAAGAAGATGAACCTGAAAGCTGCCTGTCTGGCTCTCGCCCTGCCGCTGGCCTTTGCGGGTGCCCCGGCACTGGCGGCGGGTAATGCCGCCCAGATCAGCCCGGCCGTCTATGCCCCGATCACCGTGGCCGAAGTCGAAGCCGCCCAGAAGGCCTGGGGCGAAGCGCTGGTCGCCATTTCGACCGAAAATGACAAGAATGGCTACGCCGCTGCCAAGCGTCTGGCGGAAAAGGTGCTGGATAGCGCCTATGGCTATAATTACGGCCCGGTGCTGTTCAAGCCGACCCTGACGATGGCTCCGCAAACCTTCCGCACCACCCGCGACGGCGCGCTGGCCTATTTTGTCGGCGGCGACACCAAGTTCCCGAACGACAAGGGCTTTGCGCTCAAGAGCTGGCGCGGCTTCAAGATCGACAATGCCGGTATCGTCATCACGGGCGACAGCGCCATTTCGATGGGCAATGTCACCCTGACCGACGCCAAGGGCAATGTCACTGTGGTGGACAAGACCTGGGGCTATGTCCGTGACGGCGAAGGCAAGTTGCGTATCGTTCTGCACCACTCTTCGCTGCCCTACTCGGCTAAGTAATACCCCCCCCTTTTTACTTAAGCCGTGTGCAGGCGGGTCAGGCGCTGACCCCCCGTCTTCTGACCCGCCTGCGTCTTTTTTCTTTCAAGGTCCCTTTGATGTTTCGCATAACCCGGCTGGTGCCGCTCGCTTTTGGTTGTCTTGTGCCTTTTGCCGCTCAGGCGGCGAGCGAAGACACAGCGGTCTGGGGTGGCCTGCATTCCCAATTCAAGCTGAATGACCGCGTCTCCGCGACGGTGGAAGTGCAGAAGCGCTTTAACAATGACGCCTCGCGTCTGGGACAGTATCTGATCCGCCCTAGCGTTAGCTATGCTTTCAGCCCGACCACGCGCGGCGCTCTGGGGTATGCCTTCGTGCAAACCAACCCACCGGGGCCCGCCAAGACGGATGAACACCGTCTGTGGCAACAGGCGACCTATCGCGTGGCCACCTTCGAAGGCGGCGCTGTTGTAAACGGACGCACGCGACTGGAGCAAAGGTGGATCGACGGGCGGGATGATACCGGCTGGCGTCTGCGTCAGCAGCTCCGGTTCAGCCAACCGCTCACACAAAAAGTCACCGGCGTAGTGTGGAGTGAGGCCTTCTGGGCGATGAATACCACGGATTGGGGCCAGCGGGAGGGCCTTGAACGTTGGCGCAACAGCGTGGGCGTGTCCGTGCCGCTGACCCCCCGGCTGACCCTTGAGCCTGGCTACATCCATCAGTGGGTGCGCCGTCCCCGCGAAGACGCTGTTGACCACATTCTGAGCCTCAGCCTGACGGCGCAGTTTTAGAGCGTATTTCGTTCATTCTGAATCGAAATAGCGCTCTAAATTTTTGGTTTAACGCGCTTTTTTATCCGAAAAGTGCATCACACTTTTCGGAAAGCGCTCTAAAGGATTTTCGTATGAGTGCCCTGCATCTGGCCGTCATGGTCGCTTTTTTCTTCCCACCTTTCGACTCGATTCCGGTCGAAAACATGCGCCTGTCCAAGGGATTGGCGAAGCTTGAACCGGCGCATTTTGCACGCCGTGCCCTCATCAAGGGTGATCACCTCGACGATGCGATTCTTCTGTCTACCGTGAAAGCGACGCGTAAGCCGGGGCCGGCAAACGGGGCCTATATCTGGGACGGCCACGTTCAGGTGCGCATAGACCGGCAAACGGGTCAGGCGCGCTGGGAGGTCTGGCACGACCTGACCTACAGCGGGGCGCGCCGCGAGATATCGGAGGTGCGCTATCAGATCGGCGATCGCCTCGTGAAGGTCAAACCGAGCACGGTGACGCATTGGATCGACTACTGCCCGGCGTTTGAAATGCCCGGCGAATGCAGTCAGTTCACCCGCGTGGTGTTCGAGGTGCCCGAAGAGGATATCCGCGCCATGGCCCAGTCCTATCAGCCACAATCGCGCACGCCGTGGCTTATCCGCCTGAAAGAAGCCCGTGGTGAGGATGTGACGATCGGCGTGGCCCCTGCTGAGGTGGCCGGTGCGTGGCAGGCGCGCTATGCGTTGAATTAAGCTGCAATTGCAGACTTGTAAATGTGCATACTATTCTGACTACCATGAAGTGTGGTGAGTGGGGCGAAAACTTGCAACGCCAAGAGGTAGTTCATGTATTGTTACGCGGACCGGCAGCGTAGCAGTCGAGATCTATATTAAGCTCGCCAAACAGATTGAGGTCATTATTCGCCAGTTGGGTTATCCAACCAAAATCCCATGACGCAAACAGACCGTTGTGGGGTTCCCGTGTCCGTCCCAGAGCCTAAAAAAGTGGGCGTTTAAACGTGAGACCGGGCACCATGTCGGGCCGAGCCATAGGCTATCATAAAGAGCCATTGTTACGCTCCCGACGGTCTGGGCTTTAAGAGGGTGGACGATGTGGGTGCTATCGTATTTGCGCCCAAATAATACCGAAAAAATCTTATGGTTGAAATCAGGGGAGGCGCTTGAATTATGGTTCCATTAAAAAATCATTTCACTCTAATATATTAAATTTAATGAATGTTTCAAAAAAGGAGAGCTTGCTTTTCGGCATGAAGCTCTAAAAAAACCGCCCTGTCTTGAGACAAGGGCGGCCAGTGAGACGCATCAACGGGGAGCCGAAGCGTCAGGAAGGATCAGTTTGCTTGCGGCCAGCCATCGGAGAGCTGACGGCGCACGGTGGCGATGTCGGGCGCGTCTTTCCAGCGGATGCCGATGTCGCGGTGTCTGGCCCCCGGTCCGGTCGAGCCGCTTTCAAAAAAGCGCGAATCCTGTGGGTGGAAGACGGCGGTCTTGGTGCCGTCGCGCGCCGTGCCGCCCATGCTGGTCCAGTGGTCGGGGTGGATGTGGGCGTCCATTACGCAGTCGATAAACAGGGCCTGCCCCACGGCGTTGGGATCGGCATAGCGCCCGTCCGGGAAGGTGGTCGTCGGGTGCCAGGGCCGGGCCAGCGCTACCGAGCCGTCGGGTACACCGGCTTCACGCGTCAGGCGCGACCGATAGACGACGAGGCCGATGGGCTGGCTCAGGGGGGTGGAGGGGGCCAGCAGGAAGGAATGGAACTCTCCCGGCGGGGTGGGCGCGCCGCGATTGCGGGTGCGCAGTTCGCTGTCTTCGATCAGCAATTGCCCGTTGCCGAAGATGAAGTCGATATTGCCGGCGATCACGCTGTCGCGGACAATGGCGCGCTTGCCATTGGCAAACAGCGTGTCCTGATAGCCGAGCATCGCGGTCTTGCGGAACAGGACGCGGTCGCTGTCGATATCGAGCAGCACGGCGACACCCTGCGAATTTTTGATCTTCTGCGGGTCGTCGCTAAGTCGCGCGTCGTTGCTGAGGTAGTCGAAGGTGTTTTCAACCGTCAGCCCCTCGACCGTCACCTGATCGGCATTGACGGTCAGGGTCGCCGAGCCGGGCGTGCCCCAGTTGCGGCGGTGGTATTTGCCCGCCGTTTCGGCCACGGCGTTAAAGTGCAGGCGCGTGCGTTGCGTCCCGGCCCCTTTGAGGCGCACCTTCGGGCGGCTGATCGTCACCTTTTCATAATAGTCACCCGCCGCCACGTCGATCACGACCCAATTGTCGCTGGTGTCCTTTTGCGCAGCGTCGAGCGCGGCCTGCACCCTTGTGAAACAGGCCTTTTGCGTACCGCAGTCCGGGCGCACGTTGAGACGGGTGGCGGCCTCGGCGGGGAGGCTCAGCGCCGCAAGGGTCAGACAGGCGACGGCGCTGGCGAGCAGGGTGGGGCGTACAGACATGAGACCTCAGTGTTCGGACAGGAAACCATCCATCAGATCGACAATACGGCTGAACCACGGATCGAACAGCCAGATGTCGTGCGGGGCGTTGTCAAACGCGGTGTAGCGATAGGCGATGCCTTGTGCTTTCAACTTGGCCTCAACGCTTTCGTGCCCAGCGGTAAAGCGCGTGAGGCCGCTGCTGATCACCAGGGTCGGCGGCGAGGCGGCGCTGACGTGCTGAGCCGCGCTGGCTTCGCGCCAGCGGTCGGGAACCTTTTCCATCGCGCCGCCCAGCCACCGCCCGGCGGCAGAGGTGTCTCCCGCGGCGTTTTCGTATTGCAGGGCCAGCGGCGTGGTGAAGTCGAGTACGCCGTCAATGTCGATCAGGGCGCTGACCTGCGTGTCATCGCCCGCGCGGCTTTTGTAGAGGGGCGTGTCCGCCGTATAGGCGAGAAGCGCGGCCATCTGCCCGCCGGACGAGGCGCCGCCAATGGCCAGCCGCTTAGGGTCGATGCCAAAGGTCGTGGCTTGCCCCTTGACCCAGACGAGGGCGTCATTGACGTCGATCAGACCCGCCGGGTAGGGGGCTTCGGGTGACAGGCGAAACTCAGGCAGAAAGACGGCATAGCCGCGCTGCGCCAGCCGGGTGGCCAGAGCGTAGAAGTGCGATTTATTGCCCGACCGCCAGCCGCCACCGTGCACCAGCAGGATACCCTTGCCATTGGCGTGCCCGGCGACCGGCAGGAAGACGTCGATATGCAGTTCACGCCCGCCGATGCTTTTATAGCGGCGGTCAAACAGCACCTTTTGCCCGCTCTGGAACTCGGCCACGGGCCAGCCTATGCCCGCATACTGATCCTTATAGCGCTCAAACCGCTGCGAGACGGTGTAGCTGTCATCCACGGGGATCAGGTCGGCGGCGAGGGCGGGGGTCAGGAGCCCCAGACCCAGCACGGCGACGGTAAGGGCGGGCAAAAGCCGCATGGTTTACTCCTGTAAAGGCGGCCACCGACGGGTGCCAGTGGCCGCTTTATTTTATCAGTACTTATAACGCAGGCCCACAATCCACTGCGCCCCGGTGTGGGTGTATTCGCGCGTCAGATCCATATCGCCCGTATCGCCGGTGCCGTAGATGCGCTCTACTTCGTCGGTGATGTTGATGCCCTCAAAGGTCAGCGTCAAGCGCGGCGTGACGTTGTAGAAGGAGGCAAAGTCCACGTGGGTGGGGCCGTATTTGCGCTCCTGCACGTGACCATTGCCGCCCGGTTCGCTGAGCAGATAGTCGTCGCGCTTGTTGACCGACAGGCGCGCCCCGAAGGTCTCGGTGTCGTAATAGACGGTCAGGTTATAGGAGTTGGGCGACAGGCCCGTGGAGTCTTCGGCCGACACGTGGGTGTAGTTGGACGCAACCCCCAGCTTCGACCACGGCCCCGGCAGGAAGGTGAACGGCTGGTTATAGGTCAGCTCGAAGCCCTTGACGCTGTTGCCCTTGTCGCTGTTGACCGGGATGGTGAAGGTGTAGGGCACCTTGGCCGGATCAGCATTGTAGGAGGTGTCGTACAGCGGGTCGGCATAGATGGCCGGCCAGAAGGACGGGTCGATCATCTGTTTGACCACATCCGTCTTCAGTGAGCGCACAATGTCCTTATGGAAGACGGTGAAGGCCAGAAGCCCCTCATTGCCGAAATACCATTCGACGCCTAAGTCCACATCGTTCGATTCATAGGGCTTCAGCGACGGGTTGCCGACATTGCCCACGGTGCGCGTGGTGTAGCCGAAGACCGGCCCCGCGATATTCAGCGAGCTGAGGCCCGGACGCGTCAGGCTGCGGCCATAGGAGGCGCGCACCACCAGGTCGCTGCGCACATCCAGCGCCGCATTGATCGAGGGCAGGTAGTTGTCGTAATCGACATTGACCTCAACCGGCGTGCCGCTGACGCGCGCTTTGGAGCTGACCTTGGTCTTGACGTAGCGCAGACCGGCATTGGTGCGCAGGCGCATCCCGGCGATGTCGTATTCGGCGTTCAGTTCGCCATAGGCCCCCAGGGTTTCTTCGCCTACGGTCCAGCCTGCGCCGGTGTTCTCCGTATAGCCGCCCTTGATGATGCCTGCGGCGGCGATGGCGTCGAAATCGGCGACGCGGAAGGGCAGCAGGCCCGGCCCGTCCAGCCCCTTGCCGAAGTTGGAGACGGGGAAGGGACGGGTATAGTTCGACGGGTCGAAGCTGGGTGTCGCACCCAGACCTTCACCATAGCTCACCTTGCGGTCATTATAGCTGAGACCGGCCTTCAGCGACACGTTGTCGGCATTGTAGGTGGCGTCAAAGCGCGAGGTGAAGTTTTCCTTCTTCACCGTATTGATGCGGTTCGAGGCCGTCAGGGCGTTGATATAGTTGCTGGCCTTGTTCGGATCATAGGTGCCGAAGCTGATGCTCGGCACATAGGCATTGCCGCTGTAGTCATAGGCGTAATAGTGCGGCACCGAGCGATAGTAGAAGCGCAGTTCGGTACGGTCGGCATCGTCCACCGCCGAACCGGCCATGGCGTCCAGCGTCAGGCGCTCATTGACCTTGAAGCGGCCGGACAGGACGACCTGATCGAAGGTCGATTGCGAATCCTGACGACGGCTTTCGTACCACGAGGTCACATCGTTAAAGGCGGCGGCGACCAGGGTCTTGCCGTCGGCCCCGATCTTGAACGACAGCGGCGTCTGGCCCGTAAAGTTACCGGCGGTGCCGTGCGTCAGCAGCCACTCCATCGAATTATAGCTGTCGCGGTCATTGGTCAGTTCCGAATGCAGGACGTCCAGCGTGATCAGGGCGTTTTCGGTGGGCTTGTATTGCAGCGAGCCGGTGACACCGATGCGCTTCTGATCATTGCCGAAATAGTCGGCGCGCGGCAGGCGCGGGGCCCACAGACAGTCGAGCGCACTGGCGGCCCCGCAGGCCTTCGGCGTACCGCTTACGGTCGGGTTGCTCTTGGCCCACGAGTCGCCATTGGCGTAGGGCGAGGTCCAGCGCACGCTGGAATAACCTTCCTGATGCACGGTGCGGTTGGAGGCCGCCACGGAGAGCAACGCCCCGAACTTACCGTCGGCAAACGTCCTGCTGACCAGCAGGGCGACGCGCGGATCGGCCTTTCCGTTCAGGGTGTTGTAATTGGCCTGCGCCGAGGCGGAGACAGTGAAGTCGTCGCGGAAGTCGAACGGGCGCGCCGAATAGAGGTTGACCGTACCGGCAATGCCGCCTTCTTCGGTCGAGGCCTTCTGCGACTTTTCGATGTCAATGCGGTTGAACAGTTCGGAGGCAAACAGGTGGAAGTCGAAGGCGCGGCCCGCATTGAGGGTGACGCCGCCGCTGTCGAGGCCGTCGCTGCTGGCCGGGACTTCCATGCCGTTCAGGGTGGTGCGCGTAAAGTCCGGACCAAAGCCGCGCAGGGTGATATTGCGCCCTTCGCCGCCTTCGCGCGACATGGCCACGCCAGGCACGCGCTGGATCGATTCGGCGAGGTTGAGGTCCGGCATCTTGCCGATGTCTTCGGCCACAATGCTTTCGACCGCGTTGGCGGCGCGGCGCTTGATGGCGCGGGCCTTGCTCAGCGAACCGCGGATGCCCTTGACCACGACCACGGTTTCTTCCGGGGCGGCGGCGGGCTCGTCAGAGGCGGTGGTGTCGGCCGCATAGGCGGTGCGGGTGATGGGGATGGCGTTGTCGCGCGCCGCCGGGATCTGCTCAGCCAGCACGATGATGCCGTTGGCGCGGGTAACCGGTGTCAGATTGGTGCCTGCCAACAGGCGTGACAGGCCTTCGCGTACCGGCATATTCCCCTGAACGGCGGCGGTCTGCTTGCCCTTCACGACCTTTTCCGGCGCCATGAGCTGGATACTGGCTTGCTGGGCGAACTGCGGGATGCCGCGTTCGGCCGCCTGTGCCGGGACGTTGAACGACTTGACCGCGTCCTGTGCCTGAGCGGGCACGGCGGAAACCATAAGCAACGTGCCGCCGGCGAGCAGCAACGGGCCATTAAACGCGCGCATAAATGCATTCGTCATCAGAATTTTCCCTGTAGAAGCGCCCCGTGGTGCGCATTATTATTGAAGGTCCCGATTATTTTGGATTTGGACCTTCCTGAGTTACGATGTCTGGCAAACGGACTTCCGTATGCGGCGCATTTATTTTTTTGCGCCGATCACTATGGCCTTGTCGGTCTTGTGGATGTTCGCCCCGAAGGCTTCGACCACGGCCCCGGAAAAGGCCTCCGGATCATTGGCGCTCAGCCGCCCGATCAGGCGCTCGCGCCCCAGAGTCTCGTCCTCAATCACGATCTGGATGCGGTTATAGCGATTGAACTCCGCCGCCACCTGCGACAGGGTCTTGCCGTTCAGCGCAATCTGCCCTTCGCGCCACGCCAGATCGCTGTCGATGGCGTCGGGGGCGTGGACGATCTTGACCGGCTGATCCTCACGCAGGACGGTGCGTTCCCCGGCGCGCAGCAGGACGGCTTCGCGACCGTCGGCGACCGACCAGGCCTGCACAGTACCCTCGGTCACCAGCACCTCAACCCCGTCAGGGTGTTTCTTCACTGAAAAGGCGGTGCCGACGGCCTTGATGCGGCTCTGACCGGCGCTGACGATAAACGGACGCTGGCGGTTGTGCGCCACCTTGAACCATGCCTCGCCCTCGACCAGCTCGATACGGCGTTCGCTCTCGGCCATGTCGATGCGCAGGCGGCTGTCCGTATTCAGCGCCGCGATCGAGCCGTCGCTCATGGGCAGGCGGCGGATTTCGCCCATATGGGTTATGGCCTCGTCCTGCCGCAGGGCAAAGACGACCAGAAGACTGGCGGCGATCAGCCCGCCGCCGGCCGCCGCGGCGGTCAGAAACCGTCGCCGTGAGGGCAGAGGAAACAGACTGGCGGCCTTGTCCTGCCACTGTGCGGACGGCCCCAGCGCCTGCGCGCGTGACAGGCTGTGCCAGCCGGCCTCCGCGCGCAGCAGCGCCCCGCGCCGCCGCGGATCACCGGCCAGCCATGCGTTCAGCGCCGCCGCGTCCTCCGGCGAGAGCGGACGTGGCTTGACCGCCCACAGACTGGCGGCGCGCTCGATCTGCTCGCTAGTTTCGACCGGCGTCGGTGCCACGCATAAACTCCTTTCGGGGCTGGAGACGGGGTTCGTCTTCGGCCATTGCCTTCATGATCAGACGCAGCGCCTTGGCGGCGTCATTTTCCACCATATGCTCACTCAGGCCCATACGGCGGGCGATTTCCTTTTGCGGCAGACCTTCGATCTTGCGCATTTCGAACACCCGACGGCAGCGCGCGGGCAGGGTGGCGATCACCCGCTTCAGACGCGCCAGATCGGACCGGGCAACGCTGACCTGCTCCGGCGAGGGCAGGTCGCTCATGACCTCCAGCCGGTCGATCTCGTTCACGCTTTCGATGCGCACGATGCGCGCCCGCCGCAGCCGCATCAGAGCGATATTGCGCGCCACCGTAAAGAAGTAGGCGCGCGGCGAGGTGATGTGCTCGATATGGCTCAGTTCCGCCATGCGGCAGTAGGATTCCTGAAGAATATCCTCGGCGTCGTCACGCCCCAACCGGGCACGCATCAGCCACGCCCGCACATCCGCCTCATGAGGCAGGATCTGCGAAGCCACCCAGTGAATGATGTGATCCGGCGCGGATTCCATTCAGGCCTCCCGATACTATGATGCCTGAGCGGACGACTTCCGTAAATTTTTGTTTGGCAATGACCGAAAGGCACTCTGCCCCAGTTGCGGCCTTGTAGGCCTGTACGCCGCTCACTGAGCGCGTAGGAACCGCCCCTTTTGCTGAGATTACCGTTTGACAACGATTGCGCGCGGGCCTATTGGCCGCGCGCATTCTTGTTTCCACGGGTTATCCTACCCTTTGGAACAAGCTTATCAGGAACCTAAACCCATGCCCGACGACAGTCGTCGATCCACATTGCCGCACGGACCGCGCATCGGGTAAACGGGTTTCCGGCTTACCGATACCGGCCTTTGCGGCCTCAGTATCAAAGGTAAGCCGATGGTCTTCTTTTTCGAAGATAGTCAGGGCGCGCGCCCGCTCGTGCGTGCGTCCCGCGCCGACCGCTACGGTGTGTCACTCCCCGATATCGCCGCCTTCCTGCTGCTGGCCGGCGCGGCGGTGCTGGTTTTTCATGGCGCATCCGCCATGGATCAGCCGCTGTCTCAGCTAAAGTCCACACCCGTCACGCTCGATCTGGCGCAACTGCCGGAATATGCCCTGCGCTCGACTCTGCGCATGTTTGCGGCGCTGGCGGCGTCACTGGTCTTCACCTTCACTGTCGCCACTCTGGCAGCCAAGAGCCGCCGCGCGGCCCTTCTGATCATTCCGGCGCTCGATATCCTTCAGTCCGTCCCGGTTCTGGGCTTTCTGACCTTTACCGTGACCCTGTTCATGGGCCTGTTTCCGGGCAGCCAGTTGGGGGCCGAAGCCGCAGCCATCTTCGCCATCTTCACCAGTCAGGCGTGGAACATGGCCTTCAGCGTCTATCAGTCGCTGACTACCGTGCCGACGGACCTCGATGAGGTCAGCCGTCAGTTCGGCTTTTCGCCGTGGCGGCGCTTTATCCGGCTGGAACTGCCCTATGCCATGCCGGGGCTGGTATGGAACATCATGATGTCGATGTCGGGCGGCTGGTTCTTCGTCGTGGCCTCGGAAGCCATTACGGTGGGCGATACGCACCTGACCCTGCCGGGGATCGGTTCGTGGCTGGCTCTGGCCATCGACCGGGCGGATTTCGGGGCCGTCGGCTGGGGCGTGTTCGCCATGGGGCTGGTCATTCTGCTCTATGATCAGCTCTTGTTCCGGCCGGTCGTGGCCTGGGCGGATCGTTTCCGCTTTGAACAGACGGCGTCGGGTCAGGCCCCGCGCTCGTGGGTGCTGGACCTTCTGCGGCGCTCGCGCGGTCTGGCGCGGCTGGGTCAGGTCCTGCGGCAACCCTTTGTGTGGCTCGAAGCCCGCTGGCCCGCGGCCACTCCGCGCCGCATCAGCCGCCCGACCCGCCGGGCCCCGTCGCCGCTGGGGGATGCCCTCTGGGCCGTCGTTCTGGGTGTCGCCTGCCTGTTTGCTCTGTGGACGCTGGGGCACTATGTGGCCGCGCATCTAAGCCTCAACGACATTGGCTTGGCGTTTGGTCTGGGCAGCCTGACCCTGCTGCGGGTGGTGGTGCTGATTGCGCTGGCCAGCCTGATCTGGGTGCCGGTGGGCGTATGGATCGGTCTGCACCCGGTGTGGGTCGAGCGGCTTCAGCCTCTGGCGCAGTTTCTGGCGGCCTTTCCGGCCAATGTGCTGTTCCCCTTCGCGGTCATGCTGATCGTCGGCCTGCACCTCAATGCCAATCTGTGGCTGTCGCCGCTGATGGTGCTGGGGACGCAGTGGTACATCCTCTTCAACGTCATTGCCGGGGCCAGCGCCATTCCGGGCGACCTGAAAGAGGTGGCGCAGATGTTCCGTATCCGGGGCTGGCAATGGTGGCGTCAGATCGCCCTGCCGGCGGTGTTTCCCTACTATGTGACCGGGGCCCTGACGGCTTCGGGCGGGTCGTGGAACGCCAGCATCGTGGCCGAGGCCGTGGACTGGGGCCATACCCACCTCGAAGCGGCGGGCCTTGGGGCCTATATCGCCCGCGCCACCGCCGCGGCCGACTATCCCCGCGTGGTGCTGGGCATCGCCGTGATGAGCCTGTTCGTCATCGCCTTTAATCGCATCGTGTGGCGCCGCCTCTACGTCTTCGCCGAACGCCGCCTGCGTCTGAACTGATCTTAGAGCGTTATCACGCTCTAAATTCTTGGTTTAACGCGCTTTTTTAGCCGAAAAGTGCATCACGCTTTTCGGCAAGCGCTTTGAGGGAAGGAGCTTTCCCATGACCCACACCCAATTCACCCCCGCTTGCCCTCTGGTCGAACTGCGTCAGGTGTCGCACGTTTATGAAAAGGGCAAATCCACCGGCCACACCGTGCTGGACAAGGTCGATCTGACCCTGAATGCCAATGAAATCGTCGGCCTTCTGGGGCGCTCCGGCTCCGGTAAATCAACCCTGCTGCGCACCGTGGCGGGCCTGATCGAGCCCAGCGAAGGCACGGTCCGCTTCCCCTCTGCGTTGGACGGGCAGGCGAATGTCGGCATGGTCTTTCAGAGCTTTGCCCTGTTCCCGTGGCTGAGCGTGCTGCAAAACGTCGAGGTCGGCCTTGAGGCGCAGGGCGTGGCTCCGGCGATGCGCCGCGAACGCGCTTTGAAGGCCATCGACCTGATCGGACTCGATGGGTTTGAAAACGCCTACCCGAAGGAGTTGTCGGGCGGGATGCGTCAGCGCGTCGGCCTGGCGCGGGCTCTGGTCGTCGATCCGGATATCCTTTTGATGGATGAGCCCTTTTCGGCGCTCGACGTGCTGACGGCGGAAACCCTGCGCACCGATCTGCTCGACCTGTGGTTCGAAGGGCGCACGCCGCTCAAGTCGATCCTGATCGTGACGCACAATATCGAGGAGGCGGTGCTGATGTGCGACCGCATCCTCGTCTTTTCGTCCAATCCGGGGCGGGTGGTGGCCGAAATCACCGTCGATCTGCCGCAACCACGCGACCGTCTGGACCCGGCCTTCCGCGCGCTGGTCGAGGATATCTACCGCCGCATGACTACGCGCACGCCCAAAGCCCCGGCGCAGGAAGGCCTGTTTGCGGGGATGGGCATGGCCATGGTCCTGCCGCGTGTCTCGACCAATATTCTGGCCGGTCTGATGGAGGCGCTGGCCGGGTCGGCCTATGCCGGCAAGGCCGACTTACCGGCGTTGGCGGCTGAGCTTCAGTACGAAGCCGACGAACTCTTCCCCATTACCGAAGTGCTGCAACTGCTGCGCTTTGCCGAACTGGAAGGCGGGGACCTGCTGCTGCTGCCCCCCGGTCAGGCCTTTGTCGAGGCCGATGTCGATGGCCGCAAACATCTGTTCCGCCAGCAGTTCCTGACCCATGTGCCGCTGGCCACCCATATCCGCCATGCGCTCGAAACCGGCGGTGAGGCGGGGCTGAGTGCGCGGCGCGTGCGCGACCAACTGGAAACCCACATGTCCGAAACCTTCGCGCAGCAAACCCTGCGTTCGGTGGTGCAGTGGGGCCGTTATGCCGAAGCCTTCGACTATGACGAAAAGGCCGATCGTTTCAGCCTTGAGGACGTGGTGTAAGCCGTTTAGGGAGGGGGCTCATCTTACAGACAGGAGTCCCCTCATGGCCTTGACCCTCTACGGCATCAAAAACTGCGATACGATGAAGAAGGCGCGCCTGTGGCTGGAAGGGCAGGGGCAGGCCTATGCCTTTCACGACTATAAGGTCGCGGGCATAGATGAGGCGCATCTGAAGGACTGGTCTTCGAAGGTTGGCTGGCAGGTTCTGCTCAACAAGGCGGGCACGACCTTCAAGGCTCTGCCCGAAGCCGACAAGGCCGACATTAATGAGGGCAAGGCCATCCGTCTGATGCTGTCCAATCCGTCGATGATCAAACGCCCGGTGCTGGATAAGGACGGTACGATCACCGTCGGCTTCAAGCCGGAGGTCTATGCGGCCTTGTTTGCGTGAGGTCAGAGGGGGG
>NZ_JAIXSV010000073.1 GCF_027484505.1 Asticcacaulis sp. | reverse complement strand
TTACCGGCGGCGATAATGGCCTTGGTCATGTCGATATCGCCCTGCGACGGCATGGGGTCACCGGAGGGGTGATTATGACTCATCCTGCCGTGGATATAAGGTGTTGATTTGGAATGGAAAAATAAAGCGCTGCAAGGTTTGGGGTTTGTTTATTGGGATGCTTAAACTCTCAGATCGCAATGATGCTCGTCCCCGAACAGAATAGCTGAACTAACATGCGGCTTTGCTCCGTTGTCTCGTCGTCGCACTCTACTCTTGGCCTAGGCAAACGGGGGACCTGATTCGTTGGTGCTTTGACGCTTGAGATCGGCTGGTTTTGGCCCCTAGCGGCCATGTTCCATCTGAATGACGGTCGACAAAGCGGACATACGTGAAGCGCAGCATTCCACCAAGGCGGAAAGTGCAGCGACTTCTGGCTATACACTCAGCACCGGTATTGAGATCCGCGTCGCGCTTGGTTCGTAGTGGAATGGCCGGAGTTTCGGTTGGGCCGGATGCCATGATCAGGTTGACATCAAGTGCTTCAGAGGTGGCCAGGCGGGCGGCTTTCCCGTCTCTCACTCTTTGGCTTCGAGCTTCTGAATTGTCGCTGTAAGCGCCGCCACCCGAGCCTCAACTTGGACGATCCGCCTTTCAAGCACGTCAACCTCGGTTGTCTCGATCGCCATATTGAGGCGATTTACCCATGCCCAGAACGAAGCAAATCTCGATGGCGTTAGAAGGGGTGAAAGCAGAGGCATTTTATTGCGTCAGATGTCGCCGCCGAGGGCCTTAAATACCGCGACACTGGCGCGCGCCGCTCCTATCCGTGCCTGCGAGCGGGCATCGCTGGCGCGGAGGATGGCTTCGTCAGCATACAGGACGTCGAGCAGGCTCATCGCCCCCGTTTTGTAGCCTGTGTCCATGGAGGCGCGGGCACGCTCCAGATCCGTCACCCCTCCGGAAAGCACTCTATATTGGGTGGATTGGCGGTTATAGGCGGAATAGGCGTTTTCAACATCCTCCGTGGCCCGGAGAGCGGCGAGGCGGTAGGCCGCGAGCGCTTCGGCTTCCTGTCCCCTGGCCTGTCTGATCTGAGCGTCAATGCGGGCGAAATCGAACACCCGCCAGCGCAATCCCAGAACGCCTGCGGATTGCCTGGCCCCATCGCTGAACAGTTCGCCACTGGAAACACTTGTCGCGCTGCCGAGCAGACCGCTCAGCGAGAATTTCGGGTAATATTCCGCGACGGCCACACCCTTTCGGGCATGAGCAGCGGCCAGTTGCCGTTCGGCGACAATGAGATCAGGGCGCCGTCGGAGCAGGTCGCCCGGAGTGCCGGAAGGGGCGATCTGTTTCAGGGCAGGAACGGGCGCGGGCTGCGACAATTCAGCGAGATGCGTGCCCGCAGGCGTGCCCAGCAGGATATCCAGAGTGTGGATCGCCGTTTCCTCAGCGTTCTCAAGTATCGGTATCCGCGCCTCGGCTTCTGCAACGGCCGCGGAAGTCTGTCGGACCTGTGATTCCGGAACAAGGCCCTGCGCGTACAGCTTTTCGACCATATCCAGAAGTGAACGGCGAGTTTGAACCTGACGCTGCGCGATATCACTCCGCTCCTGCAGACCTCTTATGACAATGTAGGTATCGACAATAGCGGATGTGATCGACAGGCGGGTAGCGGCCACGGCGGCTTCAGAGGCTTCATAGTCGGCTCGGGCGGCTTCGCGGCTGCGTCGCAAACCGCCTGAAAGATCGATCTCCCAGGACGCGGCCAGATTTAGCTCATAGCTCTCACCGTCCCGATCAAATGCGGGGTTTGCTGACAGCACCTGACCCAAAGGCGTCTGCACAGACTGCGTGCCCTTTGCGGCCTGACCGGCCATAGCGGCGGAGGGTAAAAGAGCGGCCGTTGCTGCCCCGAGACCGGCGCGTGCCTGATCCACGCGCGCGCTGGCCTGTGCCAGATCCAGATTTTGCTGCAGACCCAGAGCGACATACTGATCCAGCAGCGGATCGCCGAATCGCGTCCACCAGGCTGTCATGTCCGTCTGAGTGCCGGGTACATTAGAGGCTTTCACGGGTTGACCGTAAAATTGAGCCGGTAGCGTCACCGAAGAGGCGGTTTGGTTAGCGCCGGTCGCGCATCCTGAAAGTGCGCTGGCGGTGATCAGGGTGACGAAAAGGGACCTCGGATACATCTGCAAATTCCATCAAACGTTTTGTGACTAAAATACATAATGGTCACAAGTTGTCAAATGACAAGTAAGCGCGTATGGTCAGGGGCATGACACAGATGAAAGACTATCCCACCTCGGCCCGTGGTCCGGCAGGCCATGAGGTCAGGGATCAAATCGTCCTGGCCGCGACTGAGCATTTCAGTCGCTACGGATATGAAAAGACCGCAGTGTCTGATCTCGCCAAAGCGATTGGATATTCGAAGGCCTATATCTACAAGTTCTTCGAGTCCAAACAGGCCATCGGCGAAATGATCTGCGCCAATTGCCTCCATGAAATTGAGAAGGAGGTTTCGCAAGCCGTCAATGGCGCGGACACGCCTCCTGAGAAGTTGCGACGCCTTTTCAAATCAGGGGTTGAAGCGAGTCTGCGGCTCTTTTTCCAGGACCGTAAACTCTACGAAATTGCCGCCTCGGCCGCGACCGAGCGCTGGCAATCGGTCGTCACCTACGAAAATCGTATGCAGTCGCTGTTACGCGAGATTCTGCAAGAGGGGCGTCTGTCGGGCGATTTCGAGCGCAAGACCCCTTTGGATGAGACAACGCTTTCCGTCTATCTGGTGCTGCGTCCTTACCTCAATCCCTTACTGCTTCAGTATAGCTTCGATTACACCGAAGCGGCACCGGGTCACCTCTCCAGCCTTGTTCTGCGGAGCCTTTCGCCTTAGCCTCAAAAGTGACACTTGACTAAAATGGTCACTAGTTCCATATGGAAGGTACAGTCAACTTCTAAATGGGGCCGCCATGCGCTCGCGCCGTCTCGCAACCACATCCCTTGTGCTTATCCTGCCGCTGGTCCTCGCCGGCTGCGGTGAAAAACCCGCCGATGATCCCCGGCTTAAAGCGCCCGCTGTGCGGGTCGTGGCGGCCGTCAGCGATGGCGGGGCCTCGCGGTCATTCACTGGCGTCGTGGCCGCCCGCACCCAAAGCGACCTCGGCTTTCGCGTTGGGGGGAAGGTCGTTGAACGGCTCGTCGATGCAGGTCAGCGCGTGACCCGCGGTCAGGCTTTATTTCGTATTGATCCCACAGACCTGAAGCTGGCCGTAAAGGCGCAGGATGATGCCGTTGCCGCAGCGCGTGCTCGCGCGGAGCAGACAGCCGCGGATGAAGCGCGTTTTCGGGCGCTTCGCGGCAGTGGCGCTATATCCGCTTCGGCTTACGATCAGGCAAAGGCCGCAGCGGATGCCGCAAAGTCCCAATTGTCAGCGGCGCAGGCGCAGGCCGATCTGGCGCGAAACGCCAGTCAGTATAGCGTCCTCGTGGCTGACGCTGACGGGGTGATTATGGAAACGCTGGCTGAACCGGGTCAGGTCGTTGGTGCCGGACAGGTTGTGGTGCGTCTGGCTCATGCCGGGCCGCGCGAAGCGATTATCCAGCTCCCCGAAACCCT
>NZ_JAIXSV010000190.1 GCF_027484505.1 Asticcacaulis sp. | reverse complement strand
TCGGCCAGACGCAGAGTCGTCTCCGAATGCGGATAGTGCGACAGGCGCACATAGTTGCCGTGCAGGCCGTATTTGATCTCGAACAACAGGGCGCGCGAGGCCGCTTCCGTCATGTTGCGTGATGGATGACTACCGAATTCCTCTTCGTGCAGCGAAACGCCTTTGAGAAAAATAGGCTTACCATTCAATAGGATCTGGTGGCCTTTGACCGTAATGGTGCGAAAGCCAATCCGCTCCCTCAGCTTGTCATCAACGGTTGAGAAACTCACCTCATAGAGGACGGGTGTATCCGGTGACCATAGTTTCAGTCCGCGCGGCGCTTTCAGATCAAAAACCGCCTGCCCTTTGGCATCGGTGGTCGCAGACACCGTGGTTTTAAGGCCTGCAATGCTCAGCGTAACGACTTGCCCGGCGGCGCGAGGACCGTTCAGTTGCGCCATACCTTTCAGACGCCCCTCCGGCGTCAGGGTCAGGGTGGCGTCATCGACAAAGGTTTCGGGTGTGTAGATCAGCTTTACCGGCCGGGTAATGCCGCCATAGAGGTCCCAGTCGGTGATCGCCGTTGGAATGGACTGGGCGTCATGGGTAGAGTCTACACCCACGCTCAGGCGGTTTTCACCGGCACGCAGGGCGTGCGTGAGCTCAATAACGAACGGTGTAAATCCGCCTTCATGGCGACCGATTTCCTTGCCATTCAGATAGACATAGGCCTTGTAGTTGACCGCCTCGAAACGCAGGAAAGCGCGTTTGCCATCAAAGGCTTTGGGCGTAAACTTGCGCTGGAACCAGATCAGCCCGTCATAATAGCGCAGTTCGGGTTCGGCGGCATTCCACGCGCCGGGTATCGCCATTTGCGGACCGCGATCAAGGTCAAATTCAAAGAAGGTCGCCCCGCCTTTGGCTTCTTCAGCAGCCACATCCACATCGCGGTAACGCTGCATACGCGACTTGGCTACCCATCCATTGATGTCGGTCAGGCCCGTGCGATAGAGGTCCTTGGAGTAGGTCCAGGGCCCCGACAGGTCCTGTACGTCGCGATCCGCCGCACCGGTCAGGAGATAGGCTGGACGCACATCCTGCGCCACCGCCGGTAGGGCAAACAGGGTAAATACCGCCAGAACTGTCGAAACCCAACGCATGGCCACTCTCCCTCCTGCAATCCTTATCAGACCTAGCAATTTTATTGGTAAGACCTTTTAGCGTCTCAAAAATTCAACTTCAATCAAATTCGATCCATAATGCACGTTATTCGGCCGAACCATTTGCGCTTACAGTCCTGGATTTACGGTCGTCTTATCACCTCTAATGCGCAGCCCATGTCATTCTTATCGCGTTCAACGCTAAGTCTGCAAAATAGACGAATATCCCGATCACGGATCAATAGATCGCAAAAAGCGCCCCAATCCGAACGGTTTAACGCCACGATTGCGCCGGAAAGTCGGCGCATCTTATCTCAGAACGCTCAATGGCCGAATGCCATGCCCCTGGATCATTATGATTTCTGGTGGAAACATAATGCTCCAGCTTTTGTTTAGCCCCTCGCCGGGCGGTGGCTTGCGCCACCTTGGCCGCCGCCTCAATGGCGGCTTGAGCGGAATGATTCCAGTAAAAATCATTCCGCTATATATCATGATGGTCAGGGCTGGCGGACGACTGATGAACAGACGCCGACGGCCCCTCTTCAAGAAAGCAGACACTGTATCGTTTTTTTCTAAGGGGAGAGGTTAATGACCCCGCAACTGCTGTCTGCCAGCCGCCAAAGCTACGCCTTGCCGCTTCGTCGTACCCCGCGCTCTACCCTGTCCGGGGCGTCGGTGCCGAACATTGTCGATATATTTGTCGGCCTTGTCTCGCGCCTCAACGCCGTCGCCATTCAGGCCCACCGCACGGCCGCCTTGCGTTCAGAATGCGCCGATATTCGCGCCTATGCCCGCCATATGGGCGAAAGCCACGTGTGGCTGAACGAGGCCCTGCTGACGGCGCTGGAAAAGGCCGGGTCGTCGCTGACGCCCGACTACCTGCCGTCTCCCGAACAACAGGACGAGATCGACGCCCTGCAACTGAGCGAGGCCGCGCATTTCGATATCGACTATATCCAGTTCCAGAACCGGCTCTATCTCGACATGCTGAGCCTGTGCGAACGCTTCCTGCGCACGCGCACGCCGATGGCCAATCTCAACATCTACGCCCTGACCCTGTGCGACTATCTGAAATACCACCTGAGCCAGTTTGCGCCGACGCTCTCGACGGCGCGGGCCTCGGCGGCCTGAGTCTTCTCAACGGTCTGTGATCAAGGCGGATTTTCGTTTGCATGGCCGGAGGGATCGCCTATCCTTCTCAATATATGGAGGATTTGATGGGCGCACTGTACGATATCCCGCTGAAGCGGATTGATGGGACTGAAACGTTGCTGGGCGACTATGCTGGTAAGGTGTTGCTGGTCGTCAATGTCGCCTCGAAATGCGGCCTGACCCCTCAGTATGAGGCGCTGGAGGCTCTCTATCGCGACAAACACGCGCAGGGTCTGGAAATCCTCGGTTTTCCCGCCAACAACTTCATGGGACAGGAGCCCGGTACAGATCAGGAGATCGCCAGCTTCTGCCAGACCGCGTTTGACGTGTCCTTTCCCCTCTTCTCCAAGATCAGTGTCGCCGGGCCGGACAAACATCCGCTCTATGCGGCCCTCACCGAAGCCTGGCCCGATGCCGCGGGTGCCGAACTGATGCGCGAAAAGTTTGCCGGTTATGGCTTCCCCCCGACCCCGCGCGGCGAAATCCTATGGAATTTCGAAAAGTTCGTCGTCGGCCGCGAGGGCAAGGTCGTGGCGCGCTTCTCACCAGACGTCGCCCCGGACGATGTGCGCCTGATCGACGCCCTCAACAAGGCGCTGGCGGCTTAAACCCCACTTTTTCGAAGCCGACGTCAGGCAAACGCCCGCGCCGCCAGCAAAAGCGTGTGCAGTTGCGCGCGGCTGAGGCGGCGCAGTTCCGGTAACAATCGCGGCTGCGCCAGATGTACGATCTGCGCGTCGCGATACCAGGGCGTCTCCGTCAGCGGATGGGCCACGCCATTCACCGGCGGCAACAGGTCCATCGGGTGCGCCTCCAACTGTTCACAAATGCGGATCAGCATGGAACAACTGACGCGGTTGGCGGCCTTTTCGTACTTCTGTAGCTGCTGAAAGGTGACGCCCAGACCCGCCGCCAGATTTTCCTGCGTCAGGCCACGCGCCTTACGGATCAGGCGGATATTCTGCCCCACCGCCACATCAACCGGATGACCTGTCTCGCGCATAACGCCTCCCCTCTCGCAAGAGTGAGAATGTCAACACACGTCCAGATTGTCAATTCATTTTATGCGTTTGATGCAATTTAGTCAGTCTCGCCGCGCAGGACAATGGGGTAAATCCCTGTAATATCGGCCATATTCAGGCTTTGCATCACCCGCCGGTGTGCATCGCCTTCTGCCACCCAATACTCGACCCACAGTTCGACCGCTTGTCGCACATAAAAGCGTGGCAGACTGCGCCCATCACGCAGGCGGACGATCACCCCCTCCCCCGGCAGCGGCAAACGCTCGGTGTCATAGATGGCGAGGCTGCCCGCACGCAGATAAGGGCTCAGTTCGTCCGTCTGGATGCGGACCTGTTGCAGGCCGGGCCGATTGAACACCGCCAGATCGACGCCCCCAGAGGCAGAAAGCCCCGCTGAAAAACCCTGCGACCCCTCTGGCGTTCCATAATGCATATCGGTCGCCAGTAATTCCGCCTCGGCCTCCAGATCCCTCAGACTAAACCCCAGGGCCCGCACAACTTTCGAGCGCACAGCCAGACGGTCGAGAAAGGCCCGGCTATCGCCGCTTTCATAGCGCGCCCAGGTCGGCTGCGACGTACCGGCGGCCTCCGCCGCCTTGTCCTGCGACAGGCGCGCCCGCATCCGTAACTGCGCCAGAGCCTGTCCGTAGATGAGCGCCTTGTCCAAATCTCGCCTCCCGCTTGCAGCATACTGCCGCAAGCGAGCGGCAGACAACAGCCCTAATTCAAGGCCTGAGTTGTATTTATAGCAACGAAGCGTTTTGAATTCACCCCCTATGCGCAACGCTGCATGCGCCTATATTGACGCTCAACAGCTACCTTTATTGCGAAAGGCCTACGCCATGATCCAGCATCGCCCCTTTGAAAAGCTCTATAACGCCAAGCACGGCTGGTTGAACGCCCGTCACCACTTTTCGTTTGCCGACTATTACGACCCCAACAATATGGGGTGGGGGTCGATCCGCGTGTGGAATGACGACGAGATCGACTCGAAGTCGGGCTTCCCGCCCCACCCGCACGCCGACATGGAAATCATCACCTATGTTCGCGAAGGGGCCATCACCCACGAAGACAATCTGGGCAATCGCGGCCGCACCGAAGCCGGCGATGTTCAGGTGATGTCAGCCGGAACCGGCATCCGCCACGCCGAATACAATGTCGAGGACGTGCTGACCAAGATTTTCCAGATCTGGGTCATTCCCGACAAACGCGGTCACGCCCCACGCTGGGGCGCCAAGCCCTTCCCCAAGGGCGACCGGGCGGGCAAGTTCGTGGCGCTGGCTTCGGGTTTTGATGACGATGCCGAGGCGCTAAAGATCAACACCCCGGCCCGTCTTCTGGGGGCGACGCTCCTCACTGGTCAGTCGGAAACCTACGCGCCGCAAAAAGGCCGTCATGTTTACGTGGTCTTAGCCGCCGGACGTGTTAAGCTTAACGGTCTTGAGCTGAACGCGCGCGACGGGGCGGCCATCATCGACGAAGATGAGCTGACCTTCGAAGCGCTCGAAGACGCCGAAATTCTTCTTCTGGATGCTGCCTAGATGCGACTGAAACCGCTCCTTACCCTCACGGCCCTGATCGGGTTTCCCTTTCTGCTTCAGGGCTGTACGGCCGTAGCCGTCACCGGCGCGGCGGTCGGCACCGCCGTGGGGGTAACGGGAGCGGTCATAGGCACCACGGGGAAGGTCGTAGGCGCGGCCATTCCTGACGGTGACGACAAAAAGAAGGATAAAAAAGACAAGAAGAACAAGAAGGACGAGGACTGATGCGGCTGTCTGCCTGGCGCCCGGTCGCGCTTGCGTCCCTTCTTGCCCTCGCCGCCTGCGGACCAAAGATCGAAAAGCCACCAGAACCCGAATCGACTCAGGTCGATTCTCTGGCCGGCGTCGATCTCAACGCGCCGCTGAGCGTGATCGGCACCGAGCCCTTCTGGTCGCTCAGCCTGACCGAACGCGATGTCACCTTTGAACGTCCCGGCGACGAGGCGCAGGTCTTCCCGCGTCACCTGTTCGAAATCAATAAGGACAAGAGCGGGCCCAAGCGCGCTGAGTTGTTGTCGAACGAAATCAGCCTGACCCTGATCGCTCAGACCTGTTCCGATGGCATGAGCGACCGCGTCTATCCGCTGACCGCCGAAGTCAATTTCGGGGACGAAGTGCTCAAGGGGTGCGCCACCCCGACGACCCGACTGGAAAGCGAGAAGCCTTAAAAAAAGCCTCCCGGCATGGGAGGCTTTTTTATTTTCAATAACTTGTACGGTTTAGTTCACCTTGACCGGAACCGGCACATCGCAGCCGGTAAGGCCTGCGGGGCTGGCCTTGCGCTTGGCTTCGACTACGGCGGCAAATTCGGACGAACGGGTGTCCATCACCTCAACCTTCGGGCGCTCGGCTTCGGGCATGTCGGCCAGTATCTGCACCTTGGTCATAATATCAGGATCAACCGGCGGCTCACCCAGCTTCAGCTTGCGCACCACATCCAGCCCCACAAGCGTCATGCCAAAGGCCGTATATTTGCGCTCCAGCGCATCGGTATAGGAGCGCATCAGGAAGAACTGGCTGTTGGCCGAGTTGACGTCCCCCGCCCGCGCCATACCCAGCGTTCCCGCGCAGTAAAGACCCCAGGTTTCGACCTTGCTGTCCTTGGTAATCGCCATCAGGTCATTGACCTGCGACTGTACCGGCAGGGCCTTGACGTACCCGGTCAGGACACCGCGCTCGGTCGTCAGCGGAACGATATCCAGCGTCGTATCGCGGCGAATGATGAATTCGGCCGGGACATTCGGCAATTCGGAATTACCCTCGCCCGTACCCTTCGGGTCGCCGGTCTGAGCCATAAAGCCTTCGATGACGCGGTGGAATTTCAGCCCGTTATAGAAACCCTGCCGCGTCAGCGTCTTCATGCGCTCAACGTGCTGCGGGGCCAGTTCGGGATACATTTCAACGATGACACGGCCTTTGTTCGTGTCGATCACCAGCGTATTGTCGGCATCCACCGGACGATAGCCCGGCGTCGCCGCCAAAGCGGTACCCGCCAGAAGCGTTGCGGCGATTGCCAGACCTGCCGCGCGCGCAGCCCCCATCTTAAACGTCATTACTCTTTTCCAACCTTAGCCAAGAGCCGCTCAGCGACGCTTTTTGAAACGAACGGCGCGATATTGCCGCCCAATTGGGCTATTTCTTTGACCAATCGGGACGCAATCGCCTGATGTCGGGGATCAGCCATCAGAAACACCGTCTCGATTTCACGGTTCATCTGCTGGTTCATCGCCGTCATCTGAAACTCGTATTCGAAATCGGCCACCGCGCGCAAGCCGCGAATGATGACAGACGCCCCAAGTTCCTCGGCAAAGTGCATCAAAAGGCTGTCGAAGGGCAAGACCTCGACGCGATCGGCGAACGGAGCGCAGCTTTCGCGCAACATCTCGACCCGCTCATCCAGCGTGAAGACCGGTGCCTTACCGGTATTGCGCGCCACCCCGATCACCAGATGATCGACCAGCTTAACCGCCCGGCCGATAATGTCCGAGTGTCCGTTGGTGATCGGGTCGAAGGTTCCGGGGTAGAGCCCTATCCTTTTGGCCATCTGATGTGGCTCCTTATCTTTTAGTGGGGCAAGCCTTATCCGGCATCGCCCCCGCTGGCAAGCTCAGCCTCGTCCGGGCCGTCCTCTTCGGCGGTTTCGGCCAGACGTTCGACCGAGACGACCTTTTCGCCCGACGTGCGGAAGATGGTCACGCCCTGCGTATTGCGGCCCGCCACACGGATTTGCGACACCGGCGTGCGGATCAGTTGCCCGCCATCGGTGACCAGCAGAAGCTGATCGGTGTCTTCGACCGGGAAGGAGGCAACCAGCTTGCCACCACGCTTCGACAGGTCGATGGCGACAATGCCCTGACCACCGCGACCGGTGCGGCGATAGTCATAAGACGAGGTCCGCTTACCGAAGCCTGTATCGGCGATGGTCAGGATGAACTCTTCCGCCGCACCCAGTTCGGCGATGCGCTCGACGCTCAGCGACGCGTCTTCCGCGCCCTCTTCGGCCTCGTCTTCGACCACGACCGTCGCTTCCTCACCTTCGCCCGTCACCGCCGCGCGCAGCGAAGCCGCGTGCTTCAGATAGGCGGCGCGTTCGGCCGGTGTGGCCTCAACGCGGCGCAGTATGGCCATGGAAATCACCGTGTCGTCCTCACCCAGACGCACGCCGCGCACGCCGGTGGAGTCGCGGCCCTTGAACACGCGGACCTCATCGACGGCGAAGCGGATCGAGCGGCCCGAAGCGGTAGACAGCAACACGTCCTGATCCTCGGTGCACAGGGCCACGCCGACAATGGCGTCACCCTCTTCGAGCTTCATGGCGATCTTGCCGGCGCGGTTGACGTTGACGAAATCCGACAGCTTGTTACGACGCACGTCGCCGGAGCGCGTGGCGAACACAATATCCAGACGATCCCAGGCGGCTTCATCCTCCGGCAAGGTCAGGATGTTGGTCACCGTCTCGTGCTTGTCCAGCGGCAGCAGGTTGACGAAGGCCTTGCCCTTAGATTGCGGCGTGCCGAGCGGCAGACGCCACACCTTCAGCTTATAGGCCTTACCCGTAGACGAGAAGAACAGCATCGGCTGGTGCGTCGAAGCGGCGTAGATGCCAGTGATGGCGTCCTCGTCCTTCATCGCCATGCCCGAACGGCCCTTACCGCCGCGGTGCTGGGTGCGATAGGCGCTGAGCGGGGTGCGCTTGACGTAGCCCGAATGGGTGACGGTCACCACCATGTCCTCACGCGGGATCAGGTCTTCGTCCTCGATGTCGGCTTCGCCATCGACGATCAGGCTGCGGCGCGGTTCGGCATAGAGGGCTTTCACCTCTTCCAGTTCCTCACGCACGATGCCGAGGATGCGTTCGCGCGACGACAGGATGGCGAGATATTCGGCAATAGAGGCCGCCAGGGTGCGGGCTTCGCCGAAGATTTCATCGCGACCCAGGCCGGTCAGACGCGACAGGGTGAGGGCCAGAATGGCGCGCGCCTGTTCTTCGGTCAGCCGCACCTCACCGCCTTCAAAGACGATCGACCGCGGGTCGGCAATCAGTTCGATCAGCGGCGACATGTCCCCGGCGGGCCAGTTCTTTGCCGTCAGGCGTTCGCGGGCTTCGGTCGGATCGACTGAGGAGCGGATGATGTGGATGATTTCGTCGATATTGGCCACCGCAATGGCCAGACCGACCAGCACATGGCCCCGGTCGCGCGCCTTGTTCAGTTCAAAGCGGGTGCGGCGGACCACCACCTCTTCGCGGAAATCAAGGAAGATTTCCAACAACTTACGCAGGCCCATCTGCTGCGGACGACCGTGGTTGAGCGCCAGCATATTGACGCCAAAGCTCGTTTGCAGGGCCGAATAACGGTAAAGCTGATTGAGGATGACGTCACCGGACGCATCGCGCTTCAGCTCGATGACCATACGCATCCCCTGACGGTCGGATTCGTCACGGATATCGGAAATGCCTTCGATCCGCTTTTCGCGCACCATTTCCGCAATATGCTCGATCAGAGTCGCCTTGTTGACCTGATAGGGCAGTTCGGTGACAATGATGGCTTCGCGGTCCTTGCGGATGGTCTCGACCGAGGCCTTACCGCGCATGATGACCGAACCGCGACCGGTCAGCAGCGCCTGACGCGCGCCGGAACGGCCAAGGATTTCACCGCCCGTCGGGAAGTCCGGGCCGGGCACGATGCCGAGCAGGGTCTCGGTGCTGACCTCCGGATCATCGAGCATGGCCAGACAGGCCTCGATGATTTCACCCAGATTGTGCGGCGGGATATTGGTCGCCATACCGACCGCGATGCCGCCGGCGCCATTGACCAGCAGGTTCGGAATGCGCGACGGCAGAACCGAGGGTTCCTGACGCGCGCCGTCGTAGTTGTCGTTGAAATCGACCGTGTTTTTGTCGATATCGGCAATCAGCGACTCAGCCGCGCGTGTCATGCGGCTTTCGGTGTAGCGCATGGCCGCCGGCGGATCGCCATCGACCGAGCCGAAATTGCCCTGACCATCGACCAGCAGCAGGCGCATCGAAAACGGCTGCGCCATCCGCACAAGGGCGTCATAAATCGCGCCATCGCCGTGCGGGTGGTAACGACCCATCACGTCACCGACGATATTGGCCGACTTGACGTACTTCTTGTCGTGGGTACGGCCCTCTTCGTACATGGCGTAGACAATGCGCCGATGCACAGGCTTCAGACCGTCACGCGCGTCCGGCAGGGCGCGCGAAACGATCACGCTCATGGCGTAGTCGAGATAGGAACGCTTAAGTTCATCCTCGATGGTGACGTGCGAAATACCGTGCGGCGTCGGCAGGCCGGAAGCAGGAGTATCGGTCATGAAGCCCGTTTCATTGCATAGTCATCAGCACCGGACGGGAATCACACGTCGGCGCACTGGTTAACGCGCACCGTAGCACTTTTGCGACTAATCCCCAAATCCGGAAGGCGTTTTAGGGAAATTCAGAGGCCGCCTGTTAACATTTATTTTGGGTGCAGACAGGCTGGAACGCCCACAAAAAAAGCCTGCGGTATGACCGCAGGCTTTGGGTTCGAACCTATCTCGAATTTGGCAATGCTCAGAACGGAATTTCGTCGTCGAGATCGAAGTTCTGCTTGGGGCCGGAGCCCTGCGCCTTCGGGCCCGAAGAGGCCGGGGCCCCGTAGCCGCCGTCATCAAAACCGCCGCCATAGCCGCCGCCCTGATCATAGCCGCCCGCAGACGACGACCCGCCGCCGCTGTCGCCACGGCCGCCCAGAAGCGTCAGATTGCCGTTGAAGCGTTGCAGCACGATTTCGGTGGTGTACTTTTCGACGCCCTGCTGATCGGTCCACTTGCGCGTTTGCAGCGAGCCTTCGAGATAGACGGTCGAGCCTTTGCGCAGATACTGCTCGGCGATCTTGGCCAGGTTGTCATTGAAGATAACAACGCGGTGCCACTCGGTCTTTTCCTTGCGCTCGCCCGTCATCTTGTCGCGCCACTGTTCCGAGGTGGCCACCGTCAGATTGGCGACGCGCTCACCCGAATTGAGCGTGCGGATTTCCGGGTCCTTACCCAGATTGCCGATAATGATGACCTTGTTGACCGAGCCCGCCATGCGCTGCGCCTTCCGTTCTGCCCGCGATTCGGCGGACACATTAATTGCTAAGGCCTGAGCATAGGCGGCAAAACGCCGCTTGCCAAGTCGATGTTAACGCTTTGTTCACATCTTTTCGCGCTGCGCGGGAGCCCCTTATTTCTTTTCAGGCAGATTGTCAGGCAGGGTCTGCGGCTCGGAGAAGTTGCGGTCGCGCGGCACTTCAAAGGCACTGGGGATCACCAGACGCCCATCCGGGGCCTTGGTCAGAAAGGGCATGGCCGGGCCTTCGAAATTCTTGGAAATGCGGATGCCGCGCGGCGTGGACCACAGGAACGTGCCGTTATAGACCCCGACGATCTCCTTGCGTGGCGACCCTATGCTGAGGAACTTGATACGCAGGGCGTCGAGATGCGCCGCGCAATATTCCAGCGATGGCACATCCTTTTTGATGATGTTGAACTTCGGCGGCTGATCCTTGGGAAAGCCGATATGGAAGCAGACATTTTTCGCATCAGGTGCTTCCACGGCCGTCTTTTCGCACCCGGCGAGCATCAGACAGGCCCCGCCGGCGACAAGCCACAGAACAGGTTTCATCGCCATGAGTGGCTCCTTACTTTACCGAGCAGCCCTGACCCTGTTCGAGCAGGGTGCGGAAGGTCTTGTTATCATCCGAAATTTCAACGCGCTTGGGCACCAGGCGCAGGGTCTGGCTGCCCCAGCGGCCATAGGAGGCCGAACCCGGACGTTCGCAGCGGCCGTCAAACAGCAAGGTCGCGCAGGCGTTCAGCGAAATACCGTCCGACAGGCGCGTCCACTCATTGCCGGCAAAGCGCAGACAGGCCCCCGAAGGGCCGGTGGTCGGGGCGGTTGCGGCCACAGGCTCGCCCGAATCGACGACCACCGGCGCCACCTTATCGGCGGAAATGACCGGCGGCGGAGCCAGTGAGGCGGTCGGGGCGGCGGTCATTTCACCGCTTTCATCGACGCCGACATCCAGCGCATTGGCCGCCACGCCATTCTTTTTGGCGCAGTCGGCGATGGTCAGTTGCCCCACAAATTCACCATTCACAAAGCAGCGCAGCGTCTTCTTGGCGTCAAGAGTCGGCGCATCGTCGATGTCGAGGACAAGGCCCGGACCTTCGGTATTCATGCGCGGCGACTCTTTTTGCGAACTGGAGATCGCCCATCCGATCAGCACCGCCAGCAACAGGGCCCCGCCTGCACCCGCCAGCCAGATCGTTTGCTTTCGATTCAGCGCCATAATCCATCCCCTCGGAGGTGAGTTCGTCTCCCCCTAAAGGCCTGTTTATGCGCCGCCTGTCAAGCGGGAGAGCGCCGCAGAATAGTTGGAAGCCTGGGCATTCCAGTAAGCGGCCGAACCGGCTGAACTGGTCTTCTTCTTGCTATCATCCGACGACGTCGTGTCTTCGCCATAGCGCAGGTAGCGATAGGCGGACCGCACGTTTTTCAGCGCATCGTCCAGCGTCTTGAGCGCCGCCGTGATGCTTTCTTCCGAGTTCAGATTGACGTCGGCATTGAACTTCAGGCCAAACAGCTTTTCGGTATCCGTCTTTGTCTTTTTCGAGGAAGACGAAGCGGATGTGTCCTCTGCCGTGCGGACCAGGCCTTCGGTCAGCCCCAACCCTTCGAGCGCGTCCTTACCCGCCGGGCCTTTGACAATTTCCATCTGGCTGGTCTTGTTCTGCGGCTCGATGACCAGTTGCGACTCGGCCTTGCCGGTCACCTTGGCCACCGTCACCTTGAGCTTGTACCCCGCCGCGCGCTGGATCTTCTTGGCCAGCGTGTCCAGCGTGTCATTGGCTTCTATCATGATCTTTTTCTGAGAGCCGCCGGCATCGCGCAGATAGAAGGAGTCCCCGGCCCGCACCGATGTGCCTGAGGTCAGAAGGGTCGAATCCTTATACTCGATCGTGCCGCTGGGCAGGCCCAGCTTGTCGAGCACCGAGGCCCCATTGGTTGTGACGGCCATGGCCTGCGGATCGACTTCGCCGTCCTTGCCCGAATAGCGCTGGCTCCATTCAACCGCGCCGCTGGCCACGTCCATGCGCGCCAGATAGGCGTCGGCTTCGCCGATCTTGGTCGTGCCGTCTATTTCGCCTTCGGTCTGCCCGGCGAAATAGACCTTGCCGTCGGTGAACTGCACCTTGACGTTCTTTTCTTCCCCTACCCCGCCGTAATAGACGACCTTGTCACCAGCGGTGGAGGCGAAATCCGTAGAGACGGTCGCGGCAAAGGCGTCGGAGTGCCCGTGGAAGGCTGTGCTGCCCGATCCACCGCCAAGAATGCTGTCATTGCCGGTCGAACCCCCGACATAGACCTTGCCATTATAGACGTCGATGGCGCCGATCTGACCGCCGCCTAAGCCGCCCAGATTACGCGTGCCCGTCAGGGTGGGTTTAGCCGGATCGCTGATGTCATAGGCGCGCAGGACGATATTGCCGTCTTCGACACCGGCGGCGTAGAGCGTCGTGCCATCTACCTTAACCGCACTGGCCTGATCCGTGCCGGAGGTGCCGTATTGCACCGTCGCGGTCGCTTTTCCGGTCGAGTCAAAACTGCGGATATAGGCGTCCCAGCCACCCGCCGATCCGACGCCACCCTGCATGACGCTGCGCGTCTTGCCGGCCACCTGTACCGAGCCATCCGATCCGAAGGTCACCGCCAGAGCCGCATCCTCATCGGTGGAACCAAAGCGCTTGGTCCACATTTCCTGACCGGCAGAATCAAAGACGGTGACGAAGCTGTCGGCCACGGTCTTGTTGGTGCCAGACGTCCCGCTGTCTTCCTTGGTCGAGGTTGTGGTGAAGGTCTTGCCATCCACCGTATAGCTTGAGGTCGTGGTGGTAACGGTCGCCAGCGTACCGGTCACCGACCCGGCAATGGCAACCTTGCCATCATCGCCGACGCTGAGCGCGTAGCCGGTGGCACTGTCGGCCGCGCCTAGGGTGCGGGCATAGACGACATTCCCGGCCGAATCGTACTTGATCAGGGCGACGTCCTGCGTGCCCTTGATGGCCTGCCCCTCGGTGGTGCCATCGACATCAGCCAGCACATAGACCGACCCATCCGGCCCGGACACGGTCTGATGCACAGTCTTGATAGACCCCTCTAGGTCGTTCTGGACGCTGCGGCCTGCCGTCCAGTAGGTATCGCCGGGCGCCGACACCGTACCGCCACCCGTGCTGAACTTCACCATCCCGGTGGTCTGCGTGGGCGTGACGGTCTCGAACTTCTTGGTTTCCTTGTTGTATTTCGTCGTCTTGTCGGTATCGCCCGTCTTCTGCACGACGAAAACCGAATCCCCGGTGGGAGCGGCACTAAAGGTAAGAGCTTCCGTCGAGTCGCCCTGTATCTTCAACGAAAACGTATCGGGATTGGTGCCGACCTTGACGGTCTTGCCATTCACCTCGACCGTCTTGTCGCCGCCCGCCGTCCGTTGCACGGCGAACTTGGTCGAAAGTCCCGCGGCTTTCAGCTTATCGTTGATATAGCTGACGACGCTCGACATCGAACGGGTTTCACTGCCCATTTCCGCAAGGTCGATATGGACATTGATCGGGTCCGTCGTCCCCGTCCGCTTGACCGAAATATCGAAGGCCACATTGCCCTTGAAGGCCTCGACCTCACTGGTCGCCGTGCCCGAATGGATGTCCTTGGCGAAATAGGCCGTATCCGTGCGCGCTATGCCCACCGTCGATTTCAGCTTGTCGGTAATGCTACCCTGAATCAGATTCAGATGCTCGTAATCTGCATCCTTGACGTAAGTACTCACTTCGCCAAGCCCCGCGTCAAAACGGCGACGCAGACTGTTCAGTTCGGTCTTGTTGCTGATCGAGTCGGGGCTTCCCCCCGTCAGAATGGTCTGCGCCTTGGCCGCCACGGCGCGCAGGGAGTTTAGCCCCGTGTAGAGGGTATAGAGCTTTTTGTAGTCGTTCGACGCACCGGCCAGATCGAGATTGACCGCCGATTCGCGAATAAAGCTCTTTCCGGACAGGATATTCTTGACCAGCGTGTCTTCCGGCGTACCCCCCTTTTCCCACGGCGCCGTCGGCGCGCGGGTGGTGCCCGTCGGGCTGGTCGCAGTCGTCGGCGCAGCCGTATTGGCCGTACCGGAGGTGGCACGGGTCTTCGAGTTGAAATAACTCGTCAACAGGCTGGTATCGAACGACACGGTCATAGCAGCCATTGTCACAGATCAAAGCTTAAGAAGCGTTAACCCGCAGCAAAAAGGCCCAGAATACCAACGGCCGAAGATGCTGACCGCATCCGGCCGTTGAAAACGCGAGACTGTCTCATACGTGTCAGAGACATGAGACAGTCTCGAAAGGCATACCAAGTGCCATTTTCAATGACCCTTGGTATTGACAAAGAAAAAACCCGCCGGATACCGACGGGTTTTCTTAGGCAGCGTAAAATAAGCGCCTACTGGAAGAGACGGAGGATGGCCTGCGGGGACTGGTTGGCAATCGACAGGGCCTGCGTGCCCAACTGTTGCTGGACCTGAAGGGCCTGCAAGCGCGCGCTTTCCTTGGCCAGATCGGCGTCAACCAGGTTGCCGATACCGACTTCGATAGCGCCGGAGAGTTTGGCGACGAAGTTTTGACGCCCCTCGATCTGCTTGGCCTCGGAGCCCAGCGCGGCAAGGCTGGCATTAACATTATTGATCGAGGCATCCAGACGGGCCAGAGCGGACGTCGCCCGCGTCAAGGTCAGCACATTGGCCGCCGCCGACATGGTGATGATCGCGCCACCCAGACTGAAATTGCGGGAAGACAGGGTTACGACCGAGCTGCCGTCGGCATTATCGATAAACTTGATACCGTTGGTGATTGAACCGTTCAGCAGGTTCGTACCATCGAAAGACGAGTTGGCTACGGCATGGCTGATCTGACGGAGAAGTTCGCGGAAATCGCCATTCAAAGCATTTCGCGAGGCCGTTGAAAGCGACGGATCCATGGCCGAAACGACCTTGTCGCGCATCTGCACCAGAAGATCGGAGACCGATTCCCCAGCCGCCAGTGTCACGTCAGCCACCGATGTGGCGCGGCTGAGCGAATTTTTCACAGCGCTGAGCGAACTGAGGTCAGCGCGTTGCCCCTGCGCGATCGAATACAGCGCCGCGTTATCCTTGGCGCTTGACACCTCAAGGCCCGTGGAGATCTTAGTTTGCGTCGATTCCAGTTTGCGGGTCGTTGCATTCAGATTTTGCAACGCCGTCATGGCAGTTTTGTTGGTATTGACGCTTACCGTCGGCATGAGGATTCTCCATATACGCTACGACTCAGAAGTCTTAACGAACATGGTAACCAAAAGGTTAATTCATGCAAACGCCTTTATCCGCGACCCTGCCAGGTACGCGGTAAATATCACAGCTCACAATTCGGAAAAAGACGTCAGATATCGGTCCTGACGATGCTTCCCGCCTTGTAACTTCTCGATTTTTGCATTTCCAGCAGCTCCTTTTGCGGGAACTGGCGGACTACCTCGCCGGTGTAGCGATCAATCGCGCGATAGATGAACTCACCGCTGTCGGGGTCCTTGTCTATCGTCAGTTTGAGCATATAGGCCGGTTGGGACTGCGCCCGGTCATGATTCGACAGACCGTTTTCCGTCTGACTGCCCGAGGTCGCCGGAGCGACTTCCTGAACAGGCTTGACCGGCTCCACGGGCTTAACCTGAGTGGGGTCGGTGACGGCGGGCGGGGTTACTGCATTCGTAATCATCTCCTGTATTACGCACGGCGACTTACGCCGTTGCGCCCTCTGTTTATGACCGTGATGCCGAGCCAGACATCAGATCAAAGAAAAAGGGGGCGGACGTCGAAACGCCGCCCCCGTCATTCCTTAACGGAACAGGCTCAGAACCGTCGAAGTCGATTGGTTCGCGATAGACAGGGCCTGAACGCCAAGCTGTTGCTTGGTTTGCAGGGCCTGCAGCTTCGCGCTTTCCTTCGCCAGGTCGGCATCCACAAGGTTGCCGATCCCGTTTTCGATCGAGTCCGACAGCTTGCTGATGAAGCCGGCGTGGTTAGCCAGCGACTTCGAAGACGTACCGAGCTTCGCCAGCTTGGCCGAAACGTCGTCGATCTTGGTCGCGAGGGTCGCAACCGCCGCCGAAGCCGTAGCCTTGGTGCCGATCGTCGTCGCGTTGATACCCAGACCCGTCAGAGACAGGTTTTGAGCCGCAACGGTCAGCGTACCACCGGAATCGTTGGCCAGAGCCGAGAGCGCCGAGCCACCTTGCTTGATGATATTGATGCCGTTGAACGTCGCGTTGTTGACGGTCTTGCCGATCTGGTCGCGGATCGCCTTGAAGTCTTCGTTCAGAGCGGTGCGGCTGGCCGTGCTCAAGCTGGAGTCAGACGCTGCGAGGGCCTTTTCCTTCAGCTGCGAGAGCATGTCGGAAACGGATTCGCCGGCCGAGATGGCCACATCGACGACAGATGCGTTACGGGAGAGCGATTCCTGAACCGCATTGAGCGAGGTAACCTGAGCGCGCTGCCCTTGGGCGATGGCGAAGACGGCGCCGTTATCCTTGGCGCTGGCGACCTTCTGGCCCGTGTTGATACGGGTTTGGGTCGTTTGCAGGTCGGCGTTGGTCTTGTTCAGGTTTTGCAGAGCAATCATAGCTCCGCTGTTGGTATTCACGCTATTGAGCGCCATAGGTCTAGTCCTTCTTCTAGATGAACCGGAGACATTTTGTCGTCCGGCGGCATTTTGCCTGACCCTTTGGCTGCAAGCGGCGGGCCAAACCTCCGCTTACGGAAAATCACTACATGTAATTGAAATATAAGCGTTATATATGCCTTAACCACACCCCGACCCGGCAGTTTTTGCCGATTGTCGGCAATTTTTGCCCGGTCCGGCAGTTTTTGCCGCGCACGTTTCGGACAAAAAGAAAGCCGGAGCCGGGCCCGCCTGGACCCGCAACTCCGGCCTTTAAAGACCTTACTGGAACAGCCGGGTAACAACACCCGGAGCCTGATTGGCGATAGACAAGGCCTGCACACCCAGCTGCTGCTTGGTTTGCAAGGCCTGAAGCTTCGCACTTTCCTTGGCAAGATCGGCGTCCACAAGGTTGCCGATCCCCGATTCCATCGAGTCGACCAACTTCGAAACAAACTGCGCGTGCGCATCCAGCGACTTCGACGACGTCCCCAGACGGCCGAGCGCCGCAGAGACATTGGCGATCGACACATCCACGGCATCGGCAATGGTCTTTGCCTGCGCCGCCGAGGTAAAGGCCGAACCCGCCGAAAGCGTGATCGTGCTGCCCGTCAGGCTGAGGTCCTGGGCCGCCACGGTCAGCTTTGACGAGCCGTCCGCATTGGCCAGAGGCGCAATCGCTGAAGCGCCATTCTTGATCAGATTGACACCGTTGAACGTCGCATTGTTCACCGTTTTCGAAATCTGATCGCGCAGCGCCTTGAAATCTTCGTTCAACGCCAGACGACTGACCGTAGTCAGAGACGTATCCGAAGCCGCGAGTGCCTTCTCCTTCATCTGGGTCAACATATCCGCAACACTTTCGCCGGCGGAGATCGCTACATCGACAGCCGATTTAGCCCGATCAAGCGAGTCCGTCACCGCACCAAGGGAAGATACATCCGAGCGCTGGCGGGTGGCGATGGCGTAAACCGCCCCGTTATCCTTGGCGCTCGCAACCCTCAACCCTGTATTGATGCGGGTTTGCGTGGTTTGCAGTTCGTTGTTGGTTTTGTTCAGGTTTTGCAGGGCGATCATCGCACCCGCATTGGTATTGATCGACATATTCGGCATCGATAACGTCCTTTCCATTCTGGTCGGGGATTTGACCGGCAATTTTGCCGCAAAGCCATTTTGGCCTGTCCGTTACCTAGCAATGGAAATGCCAGCCTGTAAGGTCGCGTTAAATATTTTTATCGTTGTTTTTAATGGATATTTTTAAATTGAAAAAGGCGGGAATCATTGACTCCCGCCCTTGCCCTCCGGCCCTGCCCGGCAAAATCTGCATCAGGGTGAATTTTTAACCGAGTGACGCCCGCACCGTGCCAACAAAAGCCGGATCGGCGGCCGGCGCCGTGTCCTGACGCGGCATCAGGCCCTGCATGATCAGGCGATTGACCTCGATCAGCGGCGCGATCTCTTCCTGACCGCGCATGACGGCCGAGGTATGGCGATTGACCCAGATGGACAGCGATACGATCTGCGCGCGCAGGGTTTCAGGCAGGCCGTTGCCCGGCAGGGCGCAGTCCGTCCCCAGAACCGACCACAGACGGCGGTTCCAGTCGAGCGCATCCATGCGACGGGAAACCTCGCTCCGGTCGAGCTCGGCCGCCTCCATCAGCGCGCGGGTAACCTGACCGAACAGACGGTACTCCGTCTGGCGCGGATCTTCACTCCGCTGAGCCGTCTTCTGATAGGCCTGTAGAGACATGTCCAAGTCTTTCGTCTTCGTACTCGATAAGCTTACGGCAGCCCATCAGGGCCTTGTAATATTCGCGCCCCATGATGGCTTTGGAAATCACCACACATTCCGCCAGAATGGCCGGATTGGCGATGACGCTCATGAATTCGGTCATGCGCGTCAGGAATTCGTCGTAATATTTCTCCGCCCCGGCCTCATCGAGGTACATCATCATCACCGGGAAGTAGATGTGACGCGACGGAGAGGTTACCTCGCTGGCCTGCATGATGTCTTTTTCACGCAGCACCGAGGCCTTGTTCTGGAGCACAAGCGAACACCGGCGGTCACCGTTCTGCACGACGGCACCGTTGAGAACAAATTTTTCACCCGGCTTGAGCGACAGTTTGAGCGGCATGTGAGTCCTTTTGGCCAGCAGCATAGGCTTCGCACGGTTAATATCCGGTTTCGCACATCCGCAAATATAACGAACGTAACGCTATCCTGATCTTAATCGAATCATCGCATAAGATTGCACGTTCATGACCATCTGTCCTCACCTTCGGTCAAATGCCCCATATAGAAAGCGGCACAGGGCGTGGGGTACAGAGGGGTGCGGAGAGTCCAATGCCTAAAAAAACGTGGCCAATCAAACATCAGGCTGTTGAGACCGCCACCGCGGCGCAGGCTTTTGATATAGGCCCGGCAAAGGTTCTGGCCACACCTGATACGGTCAGCTCTATCGCGATGAACGCCGCCGCCACGCCGCCCGGCAAGGATGTTCTGGCCGATCTGGCCTCAACGATTCTGGGAGATTCCGGGTCTTCGGCCGCCCTCGAAGCCCTGATGGAGGCCACGCGCTACATCAGCGAGGTGCGTCTGCTCACCCTGCTGAAGGACTCGCTGCTGCTCGTCCAGAAATCTGATTATGAGGGGGCGACGCAAAAGGCGCTGGAAGCGCTGCGCGTCAACGAAAAATGCGGTACGGCCTGGCATATTTTGGCCGTGTGCCGCGAAAAGGCCGGCGACATCAAAGGCGCCTTCACCTGTTTCGAAGCCGCCCTGCAACTCGAAGAAGACAATACCGGCATCGCCAATGATCTGGGCCGTCTGGCCTATCAGCTGGACATGCACACGCAGGCCGAAAAACTGTTCCGCTATGTCCTCGACAAAAACCCGGACGATTTTGAGGTCGCCAACAACCTCGCCTCGTGCCTGCGCGAAGTCAGCCGGTTCGAAGAGGCAATCGCCCTCCTGACACCGTTTCTGGAAAAAGACCCGTCCAACGGCACGCTGTGGAACACGCTGGGCACGGTGGTCAATGCCAAGGGCGACCTGCCGACCGCCCTCCTCTTCTTCGACGAAGCCGTCAAGTTCGTCCCGCACGACCCCAAGCCCTGGCACAATCGCGGCCTGATCCTCGGCGCTCTGGGCGAGATTGACGAGGCGATCCACAGCCTTGAGGCCGGCATCAAGCGCATGGTTTCGCCCGCCCAGATCGAAGCGGCGGAGCTGGCCATGGCCTTCTGCTATTTCTGCAAGGGCGATCTGATGCCCGGCTATCGTTACTATGCGGCGCGCAAAGGCCTGCATAGCCTTGAAGGCATGAAGTATATTACCGACGTCCCGGCGCTTGATCTGTCTCAGTCCCTGACGGGTAAGTCGATCTTCGTGACCACCGAACAGGGGCTGGGCGACGAGATTTTGTTTGGCACCGTGCTCCCGGACCTTCTGGCCGAACTGGGGCCGGACGGGCACCTGACGCTGGCCGTGGAAAGACGCCTTGTCCCCCTGTATGCGCGCAGCTTCCCGCAGGCGACCATGATCGCCCACGGCACGGGCAAGATCAATGGCATTACGGTGCGCCACTTCCCCGGAATGGACACCACCCGCGCCTATGACGGCTTTGTCATGCTGGGCGACCTGCTACCGCGTTACCGGCCCAACGCGCAGGCCTTTCCGCGGCAAAAAAGCTTCCTCACCCCCGATCCTGCGCGCGTCGCCCACTGGAAGGCCGAACTGGACAAGCTGGGGCCAGAGCCCAAGGTCGGCCTTTTGTGGAAAAGCCTTGTCCAGCATTCACGCCGCGACCGCTACTATTCCCCCTTCGAAAGCTGGGCCCCTATCCTGCGCACGCCCGGCGCCGTGTTCGTCAATCTTCAGTACGGCGATGTCAGCGAAGAACTGCGTCAGGCCGAACGCGAAGGCCTGAGCATCTGGAACCCGCCGGGCATCGACCTGAAGCAGGATCTGGACGATCTGGCCGCCCTGTGCGCGGCCATGGACCTGATTATGGGGCCCTCAAACGCCACCAGCAATATCGCGGCCAGCGTCGGCACGCCCATCTGGATACTCTCTCCGTCCAACAGCTGGCCCATGATGGGCACTGACTATTACCCGTGGTACGGCAGCGCCCGAATGTTCCTGACTCCCACCCCCGGCGAGTGGGCGGTTCCTTTGGAGGAAATGCGTCAGGCCCTGATCCGTGAGGTCGCCGCCCCGGTGCAAACCCTGTCGAACGAGGATATACGCCGTCAGTTTCAGGGCGTGGAACGTGCCCTTCTGATGCGCGACTGGGCCGAAGCCGAAACGCAGGCCCGCGCCCTTTTGCGTCACGTGCCGGATCATATCGGTGCCTGGCAGGCGCTGGCCACCGCACTTGACCGGCAGGACCGTATTCCGCAGGCCCTTGACGCCTATCAGACGGCCCTGAAGTATCAGCCGGACTCGCTCGATATCGCCGCCGATCTGGCGCAACTGGCCTTCCGCATCGGCCTTTATGACATGGCCGAACGCTTCTACGGCCTGATCGTTCAGCGCGATCCCGGTCACCTGATGGCGGTCAACTATTACGCCGCGGCGCTGCGCGAACAGTCGAAGTTCGATCAGGCCATCACCCTGCTTCAGGCCTATCTGAGCGACTATCCGAAGCAAAGTGCCCTGTGGGACACGCTGGGCACCATCCTGCTGGCGCAGGGCGATGCCGACACGGCGCTGATCTTCTTCAACGAGGCTATCTCGCTGGACAACAGCCTGCCGGCGCGCTTCAACCGCGCCTGCCTGTGGATGGAAAAAGGCCGGCTGGCCGAGGCCCTGCCGGAGCTGGAACTGTGTCTGGATCGCTTCTCTGAGCCCGGCAATCTGCGCTCGGTGGAACTGAGCATGGCCTATGCCCATCTGGGGCTCGGCAATCTCAAGGCCGGATGGCAGGCCTATGCGGCGCGCCATATGACCGGCACACCGAAACAGGTGCATTTCGATCTCCCCGCCGGTCCGCTCAGGCCCGAAGAGATTGCTGGCAAGCGTCTGTTATTGCTGGCCGAACAGGGGCTGGGCGATGAGGTCATGTTCGGGACTCTGGTGCCGGATATTATCGAAAAGCTGGGCGACGGGGTTTTGACCTTAGCCGTTGAAAAGCGCCTTGTGCCGCTGTTTGCCCGTGCCTTCCCCAAGGCCCGCGTTCTGCCGCATCACACCGAAAGCCGTGACGGCGTCATTACCCGCAGCGTGCCGGGCCTGTCGGGCGACAGCGTGGACGGCTGGGCGCTGATCGGGGATTTCCTGCCGCTGTTGCGCAGCGATCTGGAGGCCTTTGCCGATAAAGCGCCCGTATTCGTGCCTGACCCGGCGCGCGTCGCTTTCTGGAAAGGCGAACTGGCCCGACAGGGCAGCGGCCCGAAGGTTGGCCTTTTGTGGAAAAGCCTGATCAGCCATTCCCGCCGCGACCGCTTCTATCCGCCTTTTGAGTCCCTCACACCGCTGCTGGGGCGCAAAGACCTCGTGCTTGTTAACCTGCAATATGGCGAGACGGTCAGCGAACAGATCGCCGCAAAGGCTCAGGGCGCGCGCTTCTATACCCCGCCCATCGACCTGCTGAACGATCTGAGTGAACTGAGCGCCCTGTGCGCGGCGCTGGACGTGGTCATCGGCCCCGCCAATGCCAGCACGCAGATCGCCGCGGCCACCGGCGTGCCGACCTGGTTCGTCATGACGCCCGGCTCGTGGACCCAGTTGGGGAGCGACCATTGCCCGTGGTACGCCAATGCCCGCGTCTTCGTCACCGAAGAGGGGCAGTGGGCATCGCTGATGCAACGGGTGTCGGAAGAGATCAAATAAACAAGGCGGCGGAATTTCCGCCGCCTTTTCATTACCTTCGGCACTACAATTAATGCGCCATATACAGGTTGAGATTGGTGTTGTGCAAAAGCGCGCGCGTCGTGCCGCCAAAGGCAAATTCGCGCAGACGCGAACGCCCAAAGGCCCCGGCGACCATATATTGCGCCTGATGCCGCTGATTGGCCTCGACCAGCGTCCCGATCAGGTCGTTGCTTTTGGGCAGGATATCAACCTCAACGTTCAGGCCGTGCAGCATGTAGTAGCGCGCCAGCTTGCCCAGATCGGCCGGGTTTTCCCCGACCGGGGCCCCGGCCACCACCACCTTCGACGCTTTTTTCAGCAAAGGCACGGCGCGACGCGCGGCGCGTGACGACGGCTCCTTACCATCCCATGCCACGAGGGCCGTGCCGCCCACCGCGAAGGGCTGACGGGCGATAAACACCCCGGCGCGTTCTTCCATCAGCACCTGTTGAAAGGCCTCAGACAACAGGCCGCGCCCGCGCGCGCTCTCATCGCCGAAGACCACGATGTCGGACAGGCGCGTTTCGGTCGCCAGACATTGCCACACCGGCGATTTCAGCGGCAGGAACATCTTATGCGCGTAGGCGGTGTCGTTATAGGCATCGCGCGCCACGGCCTCAGCCTCTTCGGCAGCCGATTTCAGCCCGTCCATGGCGGCCATCTGCACCGTGCCCATAAAGCCTTCGCCCAGCCACGGGGCCAGTTCCGCCGGGTCGGGCGGCGCAAACAGGAAGCTCAGTTGCCCGCCAAAGGCGCGGGCAATATCCGCGGCAATGGCAATCGCCGTCTCTTCCGAGGTGGCACCCGATACCGGCACCGATACGCGCGCCCAGGCGCCACCGGCAGTGAGGGGGGAGTCAGTCATCAGAGGGGCCTCCTTTTTTGTGCATGGTCAGCATTTAACCACGACGCAACGCGCCTTATGGCTATAAGTATAGGCCCGGCCCTGTCGATTGGACACGCGGCATATGGCCCCAATACACAAGTATCCCGTCAACACTTTGTGAAACCCTATGCCGCCCCGTAGCCGCCCTTCTGCCGATCCTGCCCCCCGCGCCTGGCAGCGTATGCTCTCCGGGCGTCGCCTCGACCTGCTCGATCCTTCGGCCATGGATATAGAGATCGACGACATTGCACTGGGCCTGTCGCGCGTCGCCCGCTGGAACGGACAAACCACGGGCGAACATGGCTTTTCGGTCGCCCAGCATTCATTGATCGTCGAAGACATCTGCGCCCATCTGACGCCGGGGCTCGAAACGCACTGGCGGCTGGTGGCCCTGCTGCACGACGCGCCCGAATACGTGATCGGCGACATGATTTCGCCCTTCAAGGCGGCGCTGGGCCTCGATTACAAGCGGTTTGAACATCATCTGGAACAGGCCATCCATATTCGCTTTGGCTTGCCCGCTGTGGTGCCGCCGGACATCAAGGCCCTGATCAAGCGGGCCGATCACGCCTGCGCCTATTTCGAAGCCACGCAACTGGTCGGCTTTTCCGACGCCGAAGCGCGCACCTTTTTCGGCACCCCGCCCGAAGGCTACGACCTGAGCCTGACCGCCCTGTCGGGCCCCGAAATCCGTGCGCAGTTCGTTGACAGGTTCTACGCCCTGAGCCAAAACCTGTAAGGAGGAGTTGCCTGTGCCGGTCAGCCTGACGATCGAACTGTCCGCCGTGGTTATGGCGATCAAGGACAATGAGGCGATGGTCCTGTGCCTGACCCTGCCCGACGGCACGGCCCTGCCCTCCGGCCCGTTTCGCCCAGAGGCGCACCGCACCTTCGATTTGGCCGTGCGGGCCTTTGTCACCGAACAGACCGGCTTTTCGGCGGGCTATGTCGAACAGCTCTATTCATTTGGCGACGAAGGGCGACAGGGCTTAAGTTCGCTGGCCCCCGGCGGCAACGATCAGCGCGTTATTTCGCTGGGCTATCTGGCCCTGACCGCCGACAGCGCCTTTCAGTCGCAGTTGTCCGCTCAATGGAAGCCCTATTCGGCCTTCTTTCCGTGGGAAGACTGGCGGCGCGGCGAACCGGCAGCGGTCGCGCCTTTGCGTCGGCGTCTGCGCGACTGGTGCGACGCCGCCCCGGACGCAGAGTCGGCAGCCGAACGGCGCGGACGGGTCGAAACCCTGTTCCCCGAAGACAGCGACCTGTGTAACGAAGAACGCGTGCTGGATCGCTATGAACTGCTCTACAGCGCCTGCCTGATCTATGAATCGCGCTGCGCCGAGGCCTCCAGCGGCAGCGGCACCGCCATGCTGTCGGACCACCGCCGCATCCTCGCCACGGGCCTGTCGCGTTTAAGAGGAAAGCTGAAATACCGCCCGGTGATCTTTGAGCTGATGCCCGAACGCTTTACGCTGCTGGAATTGCAGCGCTCGCTGGAGGCCATCAGCGGCCTGCCCCTGCACAAGCAGAACTTTCGCCGCGCGCTGGAACGCACCGGTTTTGTGCGCCCGACCGGCATTATGCGCGACGACACGGGCGGTCGCCCGGCAGAGCTTTACGCCTATGACCGCGACCGTTTCCGCTTTAGCCCATCTCTGGGGTTAAGTTTGCCGAGAGGGTAGGGTTTTAGCCACGAAAAACACTAGATCGGTATGAAATTTAGCTGAATCGGGATTCCCAAATCAGAGAGGATCTGATTCACTTTTTCCGACAGGAGGAAGTGATGGGTCGTCCTTTATCGATGGATTTGCGAGAGCGGG
>NZ_JAIXSV010000165.1 GCF_027484505.1 Asticcacaulis sp. | reverse complement strand
GAAAAGGCCCGTCTTGCCAAGGAAATCGGCAAGCTGGAACAGGACATCGCCAAGATCGATGCCAAACTGTCGAACAAGAACTTCGTCGACAAGGCGCCGGAAGAGGTGATCGAAGAACAGCGCGACCGCCGGGCGGAAGCCGACACGGTGCGGGCCAAGCTGGCGGATGCGCTGACGCGCTTGGGGTGAGAGGGGGGCGGTTTGCCCCCGTTGTGGCGTTGAGGGTTTGAGGTGAGGAAAGCGGCGTCCCGGCGGGGCGCCGCTTTTTTTGTGGGGACAAAACAACTTACTGAAGCAATATATCTCCCACGTGTGTTCAGTGATAATGGCTACAAATTGGCCCGCCGTGAGCGGCAGCCCCGAACACTCTCTTCCTCCAGTTGGAGGGCATCAAATCAAAGGCAAACGGCCAAAATCCAACAGCGTCGCCAAGTGCCTGCAACGCACCCAGCTCAACTAGCATCTCCACGTTGAGGACTGCCGGGCTTGGTCCAGTATGTTCAAGAAATGCAGTTCATGCTTGACCAACATCTGATCGTCTATGATACCAAAAATGGATGGTATGTTGGGGTTTACTCCTTTCAGGTCTTCCTTGACGGCATCCCTAAACGGCGTGATGACCTCCCCGAAACCAGCCACTTGATAAACCCACTTGAGTGGGTTCTGTAAGGAAATTGCCGTATCTGCACAGGCGGTGATGAGTTTATCAACCATAAACGAATGTTGATAAGATTAATTGCAATCATTAAGGTGATGTGTCAATTTGTTCGCTCATAGCGTGAAATTAGGAACTTTATTCATGCCGACATACACTAAGGCGGAGCGCATCATAATGCGAACGCATCCAGAGTTTAACGAGAAGTGGGTCCAAGGGCTTATATCAAATGATCCTTCAATCCTAGGATTGGGGGATTTGGTTTTTAGGCACAGCGAACGCGTACAGCCAAGGGCTGGTCGTCTTGATCTACTGCTTCAGGACCCAGATACAAAGCGACGGTATGAGGTCGAGTTGCAATTGGGTGCAACCGATGAGGCGCATATAATCCGCACTATTGAATACTGGGACATTGAGCGTAAGCGGTATCCACAGTACGATCATTGTGCCGTCATCATTGCGGAAGACATCACTAGTCGCTTCTTGAATGTAGTTTCTTTGTTCAATGGTGCCATTCCGTTGATCGCAATCCAGATGCAGGCATTGAAGGTGGGCGACCATGTCACGCTGGCATTTTCAACTGTTGTAGATGAACTGAGTCGCGGACTGGTTGATGAAGATGAGGATGCAGAAGCGGCTCCAACGGACCGCGCATATTGGGAAGTAAAAGCAAGCAAAATGACTGTTGCGGTTGCAGATCAGATTTTGGCTTTGGTTAAAACCATAAACCCAACACTTGAACTAAAGTATAATAAATTTTATATTGGCATTTCTGAAGATGGGAGGGTTAATAATTTTATATCCGTTAAACCAAGGAAAAACTTCACACTTCTACAGGTCAATATCCCGCATTCGGAAGCAATTCAGAATATGATCGATGCGTCAGGCCTTGAGACACAAGAGTATGATGCCAGGTGGTCTCTCTTCCGTATTCGCTTGGCAAAGGATGACACGAAGAAACACAGTGAACTTATCACTGAACTTGCCAAAAAGGCCTATACATATCGAAATGGATGATCGGTAGCTAAGTCGCTGCGTTGTGGGCGTTTGACCTTCGTGTCTATATGCTCGATGCCCTCAAGTTGGAGGAACATCTGTAAGGGTGCTGGTCCTTGCACCATAGAGCTATCAACGATGCCGCTAAACACCACTTTTCGGGGGCGTGCCTATCTTGTCTGCGATCAAGATGAGGCACCCCCTCACCGCCCACCATACATCAGCCCCCAAATCCCCGCCAGCCGCGCCTCGTCGCTGCCCGGCGGCAGGGCGGCTAAGGTCTGCGCCACCGCCTGGGCCTGTCCGGCGCGGTATTGCAGGACGCCCAGGCGGACGACGGTGGGGTTGATCAGTTTGCCGGTCAGTGCCTGTTGCAGCAGGGGGATGGCTTGGTTCAGGTCGCCCAGCGGAGCATAAACCATGCCAAGCTTGGCCAGCGCGTTGGCATCCTTGGCCCTCCAGCACCTGGCGGTGGCGCTCGGCCAGCCCCACCTTCTGGGCGGCCAACTGCTGGGCGGCGTCATCGCGCAGGCGCTGCTGGCGTTCCAATGCGGGGTCGGTGCCCAGCAGACAGAAGTGGCAGATTTGACTTTGGTGCGTGTGGCCTTCCAATGGGAGAAACAGAGCATCTGGGTGCTGTTCATAACGACACCCGATCCAGAGCACGGCCCTGCAAGTGTCCCGGTGCTATCCAAACCAAAAAGGCGGCACCCGACAGGATGCCGCCCTTTATCGTCACTTTTACGCCCCCTGCCAGACTTACAGCAGCGGCGCGTTCAGCTGCTTGAACAAATCACTCCACCTTGCAGGCCTGCTGCTCGTAGAGGAACCCTTCATTATCCAGCGAAATCTTCATCTTGCAGGTGGCGTTGGCCTGTGCGGGGCGGATGGGACCCAGGCAGACGGCCCCGTCGGGCGTGAAGCCTTCCAGATACCAGATATGGCCGACATAGCTGTCGAAGGCAGCCGTCTGCTTGGGCTGCAGGGTCGTGTAATGCGTCAGCACACCGTCAAAATCCGCCCACAGCACATTGATCTGACTGCTTGTCGTGTTTTGCAGGCTGAGCCCAGCCTTGGTCCGCGATTGCGGGGACGGCTGCTGTTGGTTATCGCACTGCTGGGCACTGGCCGTGGATGCGGCAAGAACTGACATTGCTATGGCGCAGGCAACGACGAATCCACGCATGCTGAAGCTCCCTGTGGTTGATCTGTTATGTCCGTGCCGGTCACAGTTCTTTTGACCACCGGGACACCGGCGGCACACACAGCACGGCTAAGTGGACGTTCAAAGTGGCAAGACAGAGACCGGGCGGGCGCTGCCGCACCTCACCCGCCCATGCCGACCTTTTTGACCTGGCCCCGGACGCTGGCACCGGTATTGGGGTCCTGGCAGGAACACCCCGTCCCCAACCCCGACGGTGCCGAACAGATCAGGGTGTAGGTGGCAGCCGGCGCGGCACAATGGGCCCCGACCTCAAACGCATCGGCATCAATGCCTTCCGCCGGACCGAAATCAGCGGCGGCACCATCATCGGGTTTACAGGCCAGAAACGTGACACCGGCGCTGTTCGTGACCTGCGAACATTGCGACGCGCTGCCGGTTTCTTGTGCGGAAACAGAAGAAGCAAAAAGACCGAACGCCAGGACCGCAAAAAAAGACATTCTCGACATGAAGAGTGCTTTCTCGACCGTGGTTTATACTTGAATTATTTACCATGATTTTATGTGGAAATCAACATGAGCTCAGGCTCAGATCATCGCCACCCGCCGGCGTCTCCGACCGACGGGTGGACCAACAGGGGCTGGCCTTGGACCCTCCGGTGCTGTTGATCGCGCTGGATCGCTTCGGATGGCCCTTAGGTACCAGCGCTTACTTATCCCCCAACGCCTTGATCAACTCGCCCATATTCTTCACGAACGCCGCGGTGGAGATGCCCTCCACCGGGTAATCGGCATTATAGGGCGAGGTGTCGTACAGGTCGCCGACGCGGGTTGCCCGGTATTCGCCGCCCGTGGGCGT
>NZ_JAIXSV010000031.1 GCF_027484505.1 Asticcacaulis sp. | reverse complement strand
CCGGCCTGACCCAGGGCTGCACCCCCATCGGTCCCGTCCGCACCATCACCAGGGCCGATGCCCAAGTGGTGATGGAGATCGATGGTGCGCCGGCGCTGGCGGCCCTGAAAACCGATATAGGGCCGGAACTGGCCGGTGATCTGCGCCGTATCGGCGGCCTGATCATGGCCGGCCTGCCTGTTCGGGGTGATGACCGGGGCGACCGGTTGGTTCGTGACCTGACCGCTATTGATCTGGAACGCGGCTGGATCGCCATTGGGGAAACGACCACCAATGGCCAGCCCATCCAATTCTGCCGCCGTGATGCCCAGGCCGCCGAGGCCGACCTTGTCCGCATGCTGAACGGGTTGCAGCGCCGGCTGCCCGCCGGATCACTCCCAAGGGCCGGCATCTATATCAGTTGCGTGGCGCGCGGCGCCCGTCTGTTCGGGCGGGAAGAGGTTGAGATCGACCTGATCCGCCGCCATCTGGGACACTTCCCGCTGACCGGCTTTTTTGCGGGTGGAGAGATTTCCAACGCCCAGCTCTATGGCTATACCGGCGTGCTGACACTGTTTCTGTGAAGAAATGGTTAGACCGCACGCCATAGATGGCTGAGCTGCCGTCTTATCCCAAAAGTTATTCGGCCGAATCCATTCCGGGCGCTTGAAGTCCTTTGAAGATAAGATAATTAGGGTTGGGTAATTCCTTGTTCGTGGAGTTTATAATGAAGCTGAAAGAAGATAAAATTCAGTACTGCCTTTGATGATTTCTTATCCATGATTTTTTGTGGGCATTTCGGAGAAAACCAATAAATTTCTGCGTTTTACGTCCGTATACGGAATTTTTGATCTTAATCCTCGTCGTACACAACCTAACCAAACCTGGCAGATCTCATCGACCTTGCCCTTGCCCGCACCCGCCGCATGGACGGTTGCGGAATGGAGACCACCATGCTCACAAGTCTGCGCAATCTCTCAATTTCTCGCAAATTGCTGATCGCATTTGCCGCCCTGGTCCTCACCTCTGCCACGGTGGGGTTCATCAACCGTGATCAATTGACCTTTATAAAACGGGGGAATGCCGAAACCGTTCATACCTATGAAGTTATGCGATCAGTGCGACTTCTGTTGGCCGCCAAGGTCGATCAGGAGACCGGCCTGCGCGGTTTCATGCTGACGGCGGACGAAAAGTTCCTGGAACCCTATGTCGACGGGCAGAAGGTGTTCGATGAGAACTACGCCAAGGCCATGAACCTGGTGTCCGACAACCCGCCGCAGCAGGCCCGCCTGCGCGACATCAAGGCGGCGTCTGATGACTGGACCAAGGCGTTTGCCGAGCCGATGATGGCCGGCATTCGCAATCCCGAAACCCGGGCGGCAACACAGGCGTTGGTGATTAAGGGTGGTGGCAGGGTACGCATGGAAGCCATTCGCGACAAAGTGCAGGAGGTGCAGGATATCGAGCGCGCCCTTCTGGACATACGCAGTCAAGGATTGTCCAAGGCATTCACCACGGCCAACACCGCCACGATTGCCGGCGCCATCACTTCGCTGGTCATTGCGGTTGCCGCCGGCCTGCTGCTGGCGGGTGTCATCGCCCGTCCCATCCGCGACATGACCGGCCAGATGGGCTTGCTGGCAAACGGGGATACAACGATCCGCGTTGACGGTCTGGACCGCAAGGACGAGGTGGGGGGCATGGCCCGCGCCCTGGAAGTGTTTCGCCAGAATGCCATCCGCGCCGATGCGCTGGCCGCCGAACAGGCGCGGGAACAGGAGGCAAAGCTGCGCCGCACCCAGACCATTGACGGTTTGATTGCCCGGTTCGACAGCGAAGTTACCGCCGTGCTGGGCAATGTCGCCGGCGCCACCAGTCAGTTGGATGCCACGGCCCAGGGCATGACGGCGATTGCCGAGGAGACCCGGGCCCAGGCCACGGCCACGGCCAGCGCTGCCGACCAGACAGCGGCCAATGTGCAGACCGTTGCCTCGGCGGCGGAGGAAATGGCCAGCTCCATCCAGGAAATCTCCCGTCAGGTGGTGCATTCCACCCAGGTGGCCGATGAGGCCGCCGATCAGGCCGCCCGCACCAACGAGACGGTCAAGACCCTGGCCGAAGCGGCACAGCGCATCGGCACCGTGGTGCAGTTGATCAGCGAGATTGCCAGCCAGACCAACCTGCTGGCCCTGAACGCCACGATCGAGGCGGCGCGGGCTGGAGAGGCCGGAAAGGGTTTCGCCGTGGTGGCGTCGGAGGTGAAAAGCCTGGCCAACCAGACCGCCAAGGCCACCGAAGAAATCGCCCAGCAGATCCAGTCGATGCAGTCGGTCACGGGCGAAGCGGTCGGTGCCATCGGTTCCATCACCGGTACCATCGGCCGGATCAACGAGGCCATGGCCACCATCTCCGCCGCGGTGGAACAGCAGAACGCCACCACCCTGGAAATCAGCCGCAACGTGCAACAGGCGGCCCTGGGCACCCGCGAGGTCTCTGCGAATATTGCCACGGTCACTCAGGCAGCGGGCGAAACCGGTGCCTCGGCCACCCAGGTGCTGGGCGCCGCCCGTGACCTTGGCGAACAGGCCGACGTGATGAAAAACCGCGTTGAGACCTTCCTGTCCGGCATCCGGGCGGCGTGAGGGTAAAGGGTAAAGGGGCGAGGGCATTGGCCCGTGAACGGTGGGGCCCGGCATCCTGATCTGGTTGCCGGGCCCGTTTTTGTGACAGGGACGCCCCATTGCTCACCGATGCGCCGATGACGGTCATGGGCTCGTTCCTGCTTTGTTGATGCACGGCGGTGCGAAGTCCCTATACTCCGCCACCATGAGTGAGATTGTCCCCTTCCCTCGGCCCGGTGCCGCCACGGCGACCGACGCACCGGCGTCGCCGCGCACGGCCCCGCCGCGCCTGCTGCTGCCCGATGCGCCGGCCATTGTGGTGGGGGCACGCGGGGTCACCTGGGTGACGCCCGACGGGGAGGTGGATCTGATCCCACATGACGAGGCGGCATACAGGCTGCGTCACCAGAATGTGATCCTGGCCCATGCCCGTGCCGTTGGGCGGCGGTTAAAGACGGAGCGGATGGCTGATCCGTTCGACCTTCTGGAACTGT
>NZ_JAIXSV010000266.1 GCF_027484505.1 Asticcacaulis sp. | reverse complement strand
GTGCCGGTGAAGATTGTGGGCGTGGGGAACAATTCTCTGATCGGGGAACTGGAAAAGGTACACGCTTGACCCTTGCCACCGAAGATTTCATCGAACTGAGCGAAGACAAGGTTCTGGCCTTGTCCGGACCCGCACAGCGCTATCTGGCCCTGATCGAAGGGGCCTATCACGTGCTGATCGAAACGCCCGGCGGCGGGTTTCAGGTGACGGGTAAGGTGCGTGATCGTCAGCGCGCTCATGTCATCCTCAACGCCTTGTCAGAGCTTTATGACGAAGGCGTGGAGATCAGCGAGGTCGATGTACGCACCCTGATCCAAAACCCGACGGGCAAGTCGCCGGTGTGGGCCGATCACCACGGCCAATCGCATGTGATCGTGATGGGCCGCAAAGGCGCCATTGCGCCGAAGACCGAGGGGCAAGCCAAATATTATCAGCAACTGCTGCGCAACGATCTGACCTTCGGTCTGGGTCCGGCGGGGTCTGGCAAGACCTTTATGGCGGTGGCGCATGGTACGTCCCTGCTGCTCAAAGGGGCGGTGGATCGTCTGGTCATCACCCGCCCGGCGGTCGAAGCCGGCGAAAAACTGGGTTTCCTGCCCGGTGATCTCAATGAAAAGGTCGATCCCTACCTGATGCCGATCTGGCAGGCGCTGGACGACATTCTGGGCGCGGAAAGCCTGCGTCGCCGCCGCGAGCGTAATGAGATCGAGGTCGCACCGCTGGCCTATATGCGCGGTCGCACCCTGTCCAACGCCTATGTGATTGTCGATGAGGCGCAGAACACCACCAAACAGCAGATGAAGATGGTGCTGACGCGCCTGGGCGAAGGCTCGAAAATGGTCGTCACCGGCGATCCGTCGCAGGTCGATCTGCCGCGCGCCTCGGATTCCGGTCTGGTACACGCCGTGGGTCTTCTGAACGACGTGAAGGGGGTAGGGGTGTCGCGCCTCACCGCCGAGGACGTGGTGCGGCACGAACTGGTCGCGCGCATCGTGCGCGCCTATGACAGCGAAAAGCATGACTGAATTTGCCCCCCTGATCGACATTGAGGTCGAACACGACGACTGGACCGAAGCCCTGCCGGAGGTGTCGGCGGTGGTGACGGGTGCCATTGAGGCGACGTTCGCGTATCTGGGGGCAAAGGAGCAGCTGGATCTGGTGGTGTTGCTCACCGATGACGCCGAAATGAAGGCGCTCAACAAAGAGTTCCGTCAAAAGAACGCCCCCACCAATGTGCTGTCCTTCCCCGCGCCGGACATGATGCACCCGCATCTGGGCGATATCGCCTTTGGGTTTGAAACCTGCGTGCGTGAGGCGAAAGAGCAGAAAAAAACGCTTAAGGCCCATGTGGCGCACCTCAGCGTCCATGGCGCTTTGCATCTTTTAGGGTATGATCACATCAACGATCCCGAAGCCGAGGAGATGGAAGACCTTGAGCGCAAGATCCTGCACGGGCTCGGCATTGCCGATCCTTACCTAGAGAAATAGGCCACTGACCATGCCGGAGCCTGACAGTCGTAGCGCCAAGCGCCCGACCGGACCCAGAAAGACCCTGTTGAACCTCTTTGGCCTTTTGGGGCCGGATGAGGCGGAAAAGCCGCTCAGTCTGAGCGACCGCCCCGAGGCTTCCAACGACCTGATCGAACACGCCCGTGCCTTTCAGAACCTGCGCGTATCCGACGTGATGACGCCGCGGGTCGATATTATCGGCATCGAAGACGCAGCCACCCTCTCCGAACTGGTACGGGTGTGCGTGGAAAGCGAACATTCGCGCCTGCCCGTCTATAGCGACAATCTCGATCATCCGGTGGGCGTCATCCACGTGAAGGATGTGTTCAAGCTGCTGGCTCCCTCCGAAGACCGGCGTATTCCCGACTGGGACGCGCCCGTGACCGACCGGCTGAAGCGTGAACTGATCTATGTGCCGGGGGCTATGTCGGCGACGGACCTGTTGCTGAAAATGCAGACTGAGCGCTCACACATGGCGCTGGTGATCGACGAACACGGCGGCACCGACGGGCTAGTGACGCTCGAAGACCTGCTCGAAGCCGTGGTCGGGGACATTGCCGACGAATACGACGATGACGAAGCCGAAGATCTGATCGAAACGCCGGATGGCCAGATCGAGGTGAGTGGCCGCGTCGAGCTGGAGACGCTTGAGGAACGGCTGGGTCTGCGCCTGTTCCCCGAAGATGGCGAGGATGAGGTCGATACGCTGGGCGGGCTGGTGGCAGTGCTGGCCGGCCGCGTGCCGCAACCTGGCGAAATCATCCCTTACGCCGCGGCGGGGATAGATATAGAGGTGCTGGACGCCGATCAGCGCCGCATCAAGCGCCTGCGCCTGCATCGTCACGAACGCAAACCCGACCTGATCCCGGAAGACGTATGACCCTGACCGCACTCGGCGCCCATCTGGCACCCGCCTTCGCCTTTTACCGCCGCTATGTGGGGCCAAAGCGGCAGGCGGCGCTGATGGGGGTGCTGCTGGGGCTGGCGCAGCCGCCGTTCGGATTTCTGCCGGGGCTTCTGGCCTATGCGGTCCTTCTGTGGAGCCTTGATCAGGACCTCGGCCCCAAACCGTTGCGCAAGGCCTTTGCGATGGGATGGTGGGCCGGGTTTCTCTATTTCCTAGTCGGCTGTTTCTGGGTGGCAGAGGCCTTTCTGGTCGATGCCAGCAATCAGGGCTGGATGGCCCCGTTTGCGGTCTGTTTGCTGCCCGGCGGTATTGCCCTGTTCTGGGGGGCGGCGTTTGCAGTCTATCGCAAACTGGTGAGCGGGCCGTTGGCGGGGCATTGGTCGCGCTGGCTGGTCTTTGCCGGTCTGTTTTGTCTGTTTGAGTGGCTGCGTGGCACGATCCTGACCGGGTTTCCATGGAATCCGGCCGGCGCGACGTGGAAGGCCGGTTCGGCCATGTCACAACTGGCAGCCCTGTTTGGCGTCTATGGCCTCAGCCTGTTTACCGTCACCCTGTTTGCCAGTCCGGCCGTCAGCCGTCGTGGTCAGGGCTTCAAAGGGCTGTGGCCAGTGGCCGTGTCGTCGGTCGTGCTGCTCTCGGGCTTCACCTTCGGAGCCGTGCGTCTGTCCACGACCGAGGTCGCGACGACGGGCACATGGATACGCCTTGTGCAACCAAACATCGGTCAGCGCGCCAAATGGAGCGAGGGCGCACTCCTCAGGGTCATGCGCGACTATGTCGCCTACAGTCAGGCACACGCGAAACGAGAATTTTTACAATCTGTTACAAAACGTGATAACAAAGGTTACCCGGACGTTATTATCTGGCCGGAAGGGGCGCTTCCGGACGCCGCTGAGAACCTGCTCGATCCACAATCGGAGACTGCAAACCTGTTTGCTGGCCTCCTTAAGCCGGATCAGGTTCTGTTGTGGGGTGCCTATCATCGCGCAATAGATGACCATGACGCCCTTGTGTGGCGTAACTCCCTGCTGGCGCTTTCCCGTGATGAGAGCGGGACGAACTATCAGGTGGTCTATTCCAAGTTCAAACTGGTGCCGTTTGGTGAGTTTTTGCCCTTCGAAAGCGTGCTGGAAAGCCTTGGTGTAAAGGAGTTGGCGCATGTCGGTGACGGCTTCAGTCCCGGCCCGCGCACGCATCCCGTCGCGGTCACGGGATTGCCGTCGTTTCTGCCGCTGATCTGTTATGAAGGCCTGTTCCCCGCCTTGGCCACGGGTGAGGCCAAACCATCGTCTGCCCCATTACGGCCATCATGGATTGTCAATATTTCCAACGATGCGTGGTTTGGCCCGACAACCGGACCGGTGCAGCATCTCAACCTGTCCAGCTATCGCGCTATCGAAGAAGGTCTGCCCATGGTCCGGTCAACCCCTACGGGTGTATCCGCGGTGATTGACCCCCTGGGGCGCATCGTGCCGCGCTCGGAAATCGGCATCGGTCAATCAGGCTTTCGTGATGTGATGTTACCGTCTGCGGTATCATTTGCCCCCTACACGCTGTGGCGGCACCTGCACCTCATGCTTGTAGCGCTTTTTTGCTTGATTCCATTGGTATTTGTGACTTTTGTAAACGTTAGCAAAAACAACCAAGAAAGATGACCGCCTCCCAGATCCGGATGGGAGGGGGTGTTATGACAAAAAGCGGTACGGCGACAACGCCGGCTGTATAAAGTAAAGAGGCAAAGTTGGACGAAAATTCTAAGACGGACCGCAGTCCGAATCCGGTTGATTTGCATGTCGGTGCGCGTGTGCGTATGCGTCGCAAGTTTTTGGGAATGTCGCAGGAGGCGTTGGCAGAAACCATCTCCCTGACCTTCCAGCAGGTGCAGAAGTACGAGCGCGGTTCCAACCGTATCAGCGCGTCGAAGCTGCACGAAATCTCGCGGGCGCTTAAGGCCCCGGTAGCCTACTTCTTTGAAGGCTATGGTGAGTCCGAAGCCGTTGAAGGCTTTTCGGAGTCACAGTCCGAGCAGTTCGTGCACGGGTTCCTGATGACCACCGAAGGCATCGAACTGGCTGAGGCCTTCCCACGCATTAAAAACGCCAAGCACCGTCGCCGTATCCTTGAGCTGGTGCGCGCGCTGGCGGAAGACAGCGAAGACTAAAGATTACAGACAGACCTACCTCCCCGCAAACCCCGCCCGATCGGCGGGGTTTTTATTGCTGGCGCGCGCATACTCAGCGGTTACCCCACAAACGACTTGATCATATAAAGATATGTTTATATGAGAGTGCGAGTAATCTAATTGAACAGCGGAGTTCGCCATGCGCCCGTCCTATATCTTCACTTCCGAAAGTGTCTCTGAAGGCCATCCGGACAAGGTTGCCGACCGGGTTTCCGATGTCGTGGTTGATGCCTTCCTGCGCGAAGACCCTGAAGCCCGCGTGGCTTGCGAAACCCTGGTGACGACCGAACGGGTTATTCTGGCCGGTGAAGTACGTGCGGCCGACGACAAGATGCGCGAAATCATCGCCGGTTTGGAAGACAAGGTGCGCGCCGCCATCAAAGATATCGGTTATGCGCAAAAGGGCTTCCACTGGGCCACGGCCCACTATGCTTGCCACCT
>NZ_JAIXSV010000289.1 GCF_027484505.1 Asticcacaulis sp. | reverse complement strand
GCTCAAGCAGTTCAGGGGAATTGCCACACGATACGACAAAAATCCCCTTAACTTCCTTGCCGCTGTCAAGATTGTAGCCTCTCGCATCTGGATCAAAGCGTTATGAGTCTACGGCCTAATGGAATCATTCCGCTCAAGCCGCCATTGAGGCGGCGGCCAAGGTGGCGCAGCCCGTACCCGGCGAGGGGCAAAGCAAAAACCTGGATCACTATGATTTCTACCAGAAATCATAGTGATCCAGGTGTAACCGCTTATTTCGCAAACGTCTCTGCGGTCAGCGGGTTGCGGTCCCACACCTGACCATCGGCCAGAGAGCGCAGCAGCTTGACATATTCCGCGTGGGTCCAGGCCAGAGGCGTGGCCGAGTTGGTGCCTTCACCCGTCTCATAGCCCGCCGGCTTGACACCGACGCCGTCCCACACCTGTTCCGGCAGCATCAGGCCTTCATTGGCAAACAGCTCCATGCCGCGCACATAGGTGGCGCGAATGCGCGTTTTGTCCGTATCCGTCACACCACCGCTTTTCAGCGCCGCGCGGGCCAACTCATAATGGCCGCGTTCGCCGGTGAAGAAGGGCCACACGCGGCCGCGCTGACCGGGGGTCGAGCCGCCCAGAACGCCGTAATTGGCGCCCGTCGTCTCGTCTTCGCCATAGCCGTCATTGCCATAGCGGCGGAAGCCGGGGAAGGCGCCTTCAACGCCCTTGAAACGGAAGGTGTATTTGACGCGCAGGTTCTCCGGCAGGGTCTCGTCATCAAGGAAAGTCAGTGAACGGACGATGTTGGCGTCATCGGCGCGGCGCACGCCATAGCGCACCAGCTCCAGGAAGCCCCCATCGAGGATCAGGTCGCCCCGCATCCCCTTGCGACCGTTGCGTTCGTCCTGCACGCCCGGATTATTGGCGTCGTCCGAGCGCGACAGGCGCATATAGTAGGTGTCCTTACCGCCCTTGATGGCGCCGGTGGTGGTGACCATGCGGGCTTCGATCTTCGCCGAAATGTCGGCGGCGCGGGCCTTCAGTTGCGCAGCCATATCGGCGTCGCCCGACCGCGCGGCGATGTCAGAGGCGGCGATCAGCCCGGCCACAATGGCGGCGGTGGTGGAGGGCGAATAGCCTTCCTGCTCCTCCCAGCGCTCCTGCTGCGTATAGGGCGGGTTGATTTTGGCGTTATTCCAGCCGATATGCGTCGTGCCGCCATCCTTGAGGAAGGTCGCGGCGGGCTTGAGCATCGAAGCCCAGGAGGCCTTGAGATCGGCATCACTCATCAGGCCGCGGTGGTTGAGGTTCCAGCCGAGCATGATCGGCATGGCGGTCTGATCGAGCTGCACGCCGACCCATTCCGGCGTGCCATCGACGTGCGCCTTTTGCAGGAACCAGCCGCCGTCACCCTTATTGCCCGGCGTGTTCGGCCCGACCTGCACCTTGGGCAGGTAATGATAGGCGGCCAGCGGCGTTTGTTTATCGCCCAGTGCCGCCAGCGCTATCGCCACCTGATAGAAGTCGCGCGGCCACACGGCCTTATAGCCCGTCGCCGACTGCTTGGCGAAGACGGTTTCGCCCCACGGGTTCGAGAGGGAGGCGATCAGCGCCCCGGCATAGGTGCGGTCTTCCTGCACCTTGAGCATCAGGGCCGAGGCGTAGAGCAGCTTACCATTGTCGGTCGATTGGGCCGTCAGGCGCGGCAATTCGCTTAAGGAAGCCAGATAGTCTTCCCAGCCGATCGCCTTGCCCTGACCGTTATAGCGCGCCAGCACGGTGGCATAGCCGGTCTTCAGCGTCGCGGCGGCTTCCCTATCCGCGGCGGCGACATCCTTGCCGAAGCCGAGCGCCAGATCGAAGGTGGCTGAGGTGGTCACCGGCTTGAAGGCGGCGACGGCGCGGATATTGCCCTTTTCGCTGATTTTGGCGTTCAGTGCGCCCAGCGTGCCGTCTTTCAACAGGCCCACCAGCGCGTCCTTGCCCGTAAAGCCGATGCTGGCGGCCTCATAAGGGACCGAAGCGCGCAGCGACAGGGCGTGCGGGCCGTCAAAGGCGCGCAACGCGGTCTTCGACGCATCGCCCTGATCGTCGCCGGAGGTGTTGTTGACCGACGGGTCGAGCACGACATAGGGCGTCACCGTGCCTTTCAGCGCCTTAACCGTGACGCGCAGCATCAGGGTCTGATGGTCCGGGTCGGTGAAGACGTCCTTAGTGACCACAAAGCGGCCCTGCTTGTCCGTATTGGTCAGGCGATAGGCGGGCGACAGCGGACGCCCGGCCTTGTCCTTATGCAGATAGTCGATGTGCGACACCGTATCGGCGGCTTCGCTCGCCACCCAGCCATCGCCCACGAGGACGAGCGACAGATCGCGGATCTGCGCTTCGTGGATCAGGCCGTACATGGTTTCCGACACCACGCCGTTGGCCAGCGAAAACCACACCTTCGACACCGTGCCGGTGGTGGCCTTGTCACTATACTGGAGGTTCTTATAGGCCTCATAGGACGACCCGATGCCCTGCTTGGTCGCCGCCGCCCAGGGCGAGGCCTCTGCGGGGCCGTCGGTGGCGTCGGTCGAGACGACCTGATTGGGCGTGTGGGCGGTATTGCTCGGCTTTTCGCTGTCTGGGGCAGCCGCGGCGGCAGCGGCGGCCAGAAGGGCGCACAGGCTTACCGATGCGATGAGGCGCTTGGACATATGGACACTCCCTGAACACGCACCGTTGGCGGCAGAAGAGGACCTCTGCGGCGGCGCGTTTTTACACTCTTTCCCTATTGGTACAGCGCCGCCGCCCCTGACGAAACCCGCCCCCGACGTGAATACGTATTCAGCTCTTTCATACCTCCCCAACTCATTTGGCGTATAGCGCCAGCGAACATATAGCTTCCGCCAGCGATGGGACCGCACGAGCCGCCGCAGGCGGTGATCGGACCGCCGATGCGGATGCGGTGGTGGAGTACTTACTGAGTGTCGGCGGGTTGTGCCTGTTAGCCCCCTTTTTTGAATTGCTGTAAACTGTTTCGCCTCTGCGTCCCTTTGAATATCAGGCACAAGCCCATGCCAATCTTTAAATTTAATGTTTATCATTAAATTATTTGACATTCTTCGCTATAGGATTTATCGATAATCATGAAATTTATCCGGGAGGGTCTTATGCCTGCAAAACGCCGCCACCTGTTCACCGGCACGCTCTGGCTGCTTAAGGCCGCGCTTGTCGTTTATGCCATCGGCGCGGTCCTCAGTTCGATCCGTCTGGGGATGCTCATCGCTTTTGGGCCAGAGCCGTGGCCGAAGGGGACGCAAATCGACGTGTCCGTTGCCGCGCTTGTTATGATTGCGCTGGCGGTGCCTGTGTTTATGAACCTGCTGACGGTGGTGCGCTCTGGTCAGGCCGGCACCCCCTTCACGCCGGAAAATGGCACGCGCCTGCGCTGGATCGGTATATTCTTGACAGCGGGCTATGTGGCTCACCCGATCCTCGTTTTTCTGGCCGATGCCTCACGCGCGCCCGAAGCGTTGATAGCATCTCTGGCCAAAGGGCTTCTGCCGGTCGTGCTGTGCTTTGTTGTGGCCCATATTTTCGATATCGGCACCGACCTGCGTGAGGATCTGGAAGGCACGGTATAATATGCCCATCATCAGTAAGCTTGATGATCTGCTGTATGCGCGTCGCATGACCTTGTCCGAGCTGGCTGAGCGCGTGGACATCGCCCTGCCCAATCTGTCCATCCTTAAAACGGGCAAGGCGCGGGCCATCCGCTTTTCGACGTTGGAGGCGATCTGCCGTGAGCTGGATTGCCAGCCGGGCGACCTGATCACCTATCAGCCGGACGACAAAACTTAAGCGGCGCTGTGGCGCCTGAAAGACAAAAGAGGGGAGCCCATGCTCAAATCTATCGTTTTCGCCGCTGCACTTGTGGCGGCGGCCGGGTCGGCCTGTGCTCAGACCTCCGTCACGCTGACGCCCGCCGCAGATGACTGGGCCCTGACCGAAGTCAGTGTCGTCAAAAACCTGCCCGGTCCCGCTCTGTGGAAGGTTATCAAAGACGATAAGGTCGTCTGGCTCATCGGTGACTTGCGGATTGACGCCACAAAAACGTGGGACAGCGCCCGTATAGACCGGATACTTTCCGACGCCGAAGGGCTTTACCTGCCGCCAGCCCCGAAATTCGGTCTTCTGGCGCTTTACGCCGTGATGAGCGGTAAGGATTTGCCCGGCAGTCAGACCCTGCGTGATGTTCTGCCACCGGCTGAATACGCCCGCTGGGCTCAACTCGCCCGGACGTATGAGATCGATACGCGCGACATCGAAAAGGACCGGCCCTTGTGGGCGGGCGTCCGCTTTCTGGATGCCGTCAGCACAAAAAAAGGCTTCTCATCGCAGGCCATTTCGCAGCACCTCACTCAGGTCGCCAAGCGTCACAAGGTGAAGGTCGCCCGCATTTCCCGGATGGAGACGCGTGCTCTGGTCAAACAGACCAACGCTATTGATGAGGCCGAGGGCCGCCGGTGCCTGTCAGGGATGCTCGATCTCACGGAGTATATGGTGGCCACAACCGCCGCACAGACCGACGCCTGGGCCAACGGGGAGGTGGGCGGCCTGAAAGCGATCCTGCGGGCTCAGCCGAAGGCCGATTGCCACGAGGCTTTGGGGGGGCAGTTACGCGCGAAATGGACAGCGGACACACTGCGCATGGTCGATACGGCCATGCAGGGCACCCGCCGCAGCGTTCTCCTTCTGCCTGTGCCTTTATTACTGGATGAGCGGCTGGTGAACGAGCTGAGGGCACAGGGTTATCAGGTCCGCACCCCCGGTTAGAGCGCAATCCGACAAAGTGGATACCACTTTTGGCTTCGCCGAACTTCGTTTCGGAAAAATTGCGCGACTAAACAAAAGCTTAGACCCGATCCGATGCCCCTGCGCCTGTTGGATGACGCAAAGCTGGATCGCAACTCGGCAGAGGCCTTAGGGCGTCTGCCGCTTTTTTTGCGTCAGGCACCGAAGTGGATACCTCTTTGTCTGAGTCTGGACTAAACTTTCATAAAATAAGGGGCTTTGAAAAAAACAAGGGCGGGCCGTGACTCAGTTTCACCTCAACAGCATCGATATCGGCGTGGCGGCGGCCTATGTGCTGGGGCTGGTGGCGCTGGCGCTTTTGTCGCGGCTGAAGATCACCACGCTCAAGCAGCAGTTTCTGGCGGCGGGTCAGGCGCGCTGGCCTGTGGTGGGGTTCACGCTTTACGCCGCCACCCTGTCGTCCTCGGCCCTGATCGGCGTGCCCGGCTCGGCTTACGCGCATGGGATCAGCGTCTATAATTACGACTGGGTAGCGGTGCTGGTCCTGACCCTGTTCTGCGCCGTGGTGCTGCCGACCTATCTGTCGTCGGGCGTCTTCACCGTGCCGGAGTTTCTTGAAAAGCGCTATGGCCGCTTTGCGCGCACCTATGTGTCGGGCCTGTCGATCGCCCTGATGACCTTTGTCGATACGGCAGGCCTGCTGTTTGCGGGCAGTCTGTTGTTCCGGTTGCTTTTTCCGGCGCTCAGCCTGTTTGAGGTGGGGGCGCTGCTGTCGCTGTGCGCCGGGCTGTTCCTCGTCGCCGGAGGCTTGCGCGCCGTGCTGATCACCGACACGGTGCAGGCCGTCTTCCTGATCGGCGTTTGCGCGGTCATCAGCGTCCTGGCGCTGAAGGCCGTCGGCGGCTGGCAGGCGGTTGCGGCCCACAGCGAAGCTTTGCGGCTGCATCTGGTTCGTCCGTCTACGGATGATGTGCTGCCGTGGACGGGGCTGGTTACCGGTTTGCCGCTGATCGGCTTCTATTTCTGGTGCACCAATCAGTACATGGTGCAGAAAGTGCTGGCCGCTAAATCGCTCGATCATGGCCGTTGGGGCAGCCTGTTTGCGGGCGGGCTCAAGCTGACGACTCTGGGGCTGCTGGTCGTGCCGGGCCTGTGCGCGCCGCTGCTGTTCCCGGCGCTGGAAGCCCCGGATCAGACCTTTTTCGCTCTGGCTTTCAGCCTGTTGCCGACGGGCGTCGTCGGGCTGGTCGCCGGGGTGTTTCTGGTCACCATCCTGTCGTCGCTGGCCTCCAACTATAATGCGGCGGCGACGCTGGTGACGCTCGACTTCCTTAAAGCGCTGCGTCCGCACACCTCTGAGGCGCGGCTGCTGCTGACCGGGCGGCTGGCTATCCTCAGCGTCATGGCCCTGTCGATCCTGTGGCTGCCCATGCTGGGGGCCATTCAGGACACGCTGTGGAACTATCTTCAGGCCATGCTGGCCTATTTCGTGCCGCCCGTGGCGACCCTGTTCCTGATGGGCCTGTTCTGGAAACGCGCCAATGCCTTTGGCGCGGCCTGTGCCCTGATCGTCGGCACGATGCTGAGCCTCACCCTGTTCATCAGTGTAGAGATCATCGGGGCTCTGCCGCTGCATTTTCTGGTTGCGGCCTTTGTCATCTTCGTCGTCAGCGCCGCCGCTCTGATCACCGGCAGCCTGTGGCGCCCGGCCCCGGAGGCTTCGGTGACGGCACTGGTCTTCACCCGCGCCGTGTGGGACCGTGAAAGCGCCGCACTGAAAGGCGTGCCGTGGTACAGGAATTACCGCTGGCTATCACTGGGTTTGCTGCTGTTCACGGCGGTTCTGGTCACCCCGCTGCTATAATCCCCTCTCCCTTGAGGGAGAGGGTTAGGGTGAGGGGGCAATGTCCCTAATTTCACCCGTTACTTTTCCTCGCTTGCGCCGTTAGCGTTTCGGCCTATCTTCGTGCGCTTACTGATGAGGCTCGACATGTCCAAAATTCCCTTCTGGTTGCGCGTTCTGGTGGCTTTTGCGCTGGGGACCGGGGTGGGGGTGGTCTTCGGTCAGCAGGCCGTGCCGTGGGTCGAGCCCATCGGCGACCTGTTTGTCAATCTGATCAAGATGCTGGTCGTGCCGCTGGTCTTCTTCACCATCGCGTCGTCGATTGCGCGGCTGGGCGAAGGGGCTCTGGGCGAAGGCGGCGGCGGTAAGGCCGTGCGTCTGGGGGTGGTGACGATTGTGTGGTTTATCATCACCGCCGGTCTGGCCGTGTCGCTGGGCTTTGCCATCGGCCACCTGATCGAGCCGGGCCGGGGCTTAAGCGGTCTGCCGCTGGCCGACGTCAAGCCCAAGGTCATCCCGCCGGTGCAGGACGTGCTGATCGGCATTGTGCCGACCAATATTTTCAAGGCCTTTGCCGAAGGTCAGGTCCTGAGCGTCGTCTTTGTCGCCCTGTTTGTCGGGGCGGGCCTCAGCGCTTTGGGCGACCGCGCGGCCGAGCTGAAAACCCTTGTCTCTCAGGGCAGTCAGTTGATGTTCAAGCTGACGCGCTGGGTGATCCAGCTGACGCCGTTTGGCGTGTTCGGCCTGATCGCCTCGGTGGTGGGGTCGTATGGGCTTGAGAGCCTGACGCCGCTCCTGAGCTTTATCGGGGCTATCTATCTAGCCTGCCTGATCCACGTGTTTGTCGTCTATCCGATCCTGCTCAAGCTGCATGGCTTGCGCGTCGTGGCCTTTTACAAGGGCGTGTTCGAAGCGCAGCAGACGGCCTTTTTCACCTGCTCGTCGCTGGGCACCCTGCCGGTGTCACTCAATGCGGCCATCGAAAAGCTGAAGCTCAATCCGGCCTATGCAGGCTTTGCCGTGCCGCTGGGGGCCAATATGAAGATGGACGGTTGCGGTGCCATCTATCCGGCCATCGCCTCGATCTTCGTGGCCAACTATTTCCATATCGAGCTGACCCAAAGCCACTATGTGATCATCGCGCTCACGGCGATGCTGGGGTCGCTGGCCACCGCCGGCGTGCCGGGCGTGGCGACGGTCATGCTGACCCTGACGCTTTCGACGGCGGGTCTGCCGCTGGAAGGGATCGCGCTGCTGGCCGCCATCGACCGCATTATCGACATGGTGCGCACGGCGACCAATGTGACGGGTCAGATCCTCATTCCGACGCTGGTGGCGCGCGAAAATGGCCTGCTCGAAGCGACCTCGCCCTTGGTCAGGGCCAAGGCTGAATAGACAGGATTGGCCACGAAAAACACGAAAAACACGAAAAGGGGAGGCTGAGCGCCCGGCGCGAAGCGCCCAACATTGTACCTGCCGCACGTAGGAAAAGGCTCTTCGGGCAAGACAGGTTCAACAGCGCTTTTCGTGTCTTTTGGTGTTTTTCGTGGCCAAAAACCTTTCGTGCCTTTCGTGGCTAAATCCCTTACCCCCTCGGTTCGAGGTACTGTGTCTGCATAGAGCGCTGGGTGTCGTCGAGGGCCATGCGGATGAGCGATTCCATGCACCATCTGGCCGCGCCTGAGTCCTGACGTTTGATGGCATCGAAGACGCGGCGGTGGTCGGGGATGGGGTCGCGGGTCAGGGCCTGATGGCGCTGTTTGAAGCGCGTGGACCAGGCGACGGCGGCCCCGATCGAGTGGCTCAGCGAGGCGAGGGCTTCGTTGTGCGTGGCGTGCATCAAAGCGTCGTGGAAGTCGAGATCGGCCTTGCGCCCGGCTTCGGTGGCCAGGGTCTCAGCCTCCATCAG
>NZ_JAIXSV010000046.1 GCF_027484505.1 Asticcacaulis sp. | reverse complement strand
GTCACGTCCTCGACCATGCCCGCCATGTCCCAGTCCGCCGACCATTCGTCGTCGGCCTGATGGTAGCGCTTATCGCGGTAGTCGGCTTCCTTGGCCGTGCCCGCCTCGATGCCGCCCTTGATCAGGTCCTTGCCGCCCTTGGCATAGAGCATGGGCACGCCGCGTTTGACGAAGGGGAAGTGGTCCGAACGGAAGAAGTACCCCGCTTCGGGTTTTTCATCGGGCGACAGGATGCGGTTTTGCGCCCTGGCGAAGGTGCCCAGATCGTCCTCCAGCGACGACTGACCATTGCCGACCACCACAATGTTCTTCGTCGCACCAAACACATTGAGCGCGTCCATATTGATGCCCGCCACCGTCTTCTCCAGCGGATAGACCGGGTTTGCGGCGTAGTATTCCGAGCCCAGCAGCCCGCTTTCTTCGCCGGTAAAGGCGATCATCACCACACTGCGGTCGGGTTTGGGGGCTTTTCCAAAGGCGCGCGCCAGCTCCAGCAGGGCCGCAATCCCGGTGCCGTTATCGACCGCGCCATTGAAGATCTTATCGCCATTGGCGTCGGGGGCGCCGATGCCGATGTGGTCCCAGTGCCCGCCATAAACGACGGTCTCATCCGCGTGTTTCGTGCCGGGCAGGCGCGCGATGACGTTGTGCGAGACGATCTCCTTCGCCGTCACCTGATAGCCGCCGCTGAGCGTGGTCTTCAGGTCCACGGGCTTGAAGTCTTTGGCGCGCGCCGCGACCTTCAGCGCCGCAAGGTCAAGGCCCGCCTGAGCAAACAGGCTTTGCGCGGTTTCCGCCGACAGCCAGCCTTCGAGGCCGGTAAACGACTTTGACGGGTCAGGGCGCACAATATCGAACTGCGGCCCGGTCCACGAGTTTTTCACCGTGCCCCAGCCATAGGAGGCCGCCGCCGTGTCGTGGATGATCAGCACGCCCGCCGCGCCGTGCCGGGCGGCTTCCTCATACTTGTAGTTCCAGCGGCCGTAATAGGTCATGGCCTTACCACCGAAGGTGTTGGCCTCTGGCGCATAAAAGTCCGGATCGTTGATCAGCACGACCACGATCTTGCCCTTCACATCGACGCCCTTGAAATCGTCCCAGCCGCGTTCCGGGGCCGTCACGCCATAGCCGACAAAGACCAGCGGCGTGTCCTTGAAGCTGACATCACCCAGCGCGCCGCGCGTCGAAACCACAATGTCCGTGCCCGGCGTCAGCGCCGTCGCCTTGCCGCTGCTGCGGAGCGAGAGGGCGGGGTTTTGCACCGTGAACTGACGCAGCTTTACGGCTTGTGTCCACTGACCGTCCGGACCGCCCGGCTGAAAGCCCGCGGCGACAAAGCCCCTGGACAGATAGTCGATCACCTTGGGTTCGGCGGGGGTGTTGATGCCACGGCCTTCGAAGCTGTCGTCAGACAAGGCCTTCACATCGGCGGACATGCGCGCCCCGGAAATCTCAGGCGCTTTGGGGGCAGCCAGCGCCGGAACGGACAAGGTGAGGGCCAGCAGGCTGGCGGCCATAACGGGTCGGAAAGACATGCGGGACTCCTTCGGGATCAGTTTCAAATGAAGCTAGAGCGGAATGATTTCTGATGCAATCATTCCGCTTAAGCCGCCGCCCGGTGAGGGGCAAAGCAAAATAATGTCTGAGGGCGGGTGTCAAGATCATGTCCGGCTTATGGCGGCTTTCGCTTTCCTGACTGCATCTTTATTCGTTAGCGGCCCATTGTGACGTTCTGCGGACGGATCGTCCCACGCCTTATTCTTTTCCGACTTGTGATTTTGATGTGCCTTCCGGCGGTATTTTGCGCCGGAGCCGATCCGCCGACGCTGGTTTTTTTCGCGAAGGGTTCGCCATGCTTCAGGATAAGCATTTTGCCGTCGAAACCGAGGCCCACAGCCTTGATGATATTCTCAGCCGTGCCCGTCTCAAACCCGAAGCGGGCCTGTCGCGTGTCGCCGTGATCGGCAATTTTCCGCCGCGTCAGTGCGGTCTGGCCACCTTTACCCGTGATATCTATAAGTGCCTGCATGAGGCCCTGCCGTCGGCCCGCTTTGAGGTGATCGCCATGGACGATCACGCCGGGCCCTATGCCTATCCGCCCGAAGTGACGCGCCACCTGCCGCAGGAAGACGCGGCGGCCTATCGGCAACTGGCCGCCGATCTCAATGCCACGCGGATGCAGGTGCTGTTCGTGCAGCACGAATACGGCATTTTTGGTGGCCCGTCGGGGGCGCACCTGCTGGAATGCCTTGAGTGCGTCCAGATGCCGGTCATCACCACCCTGCATACGGTGCTCGAAACCCCCAATGCAGACCAGCGCCACGTGATGGACGGGCTGATCCGCCTGTCTTCGACCCTGATCACGATGGCGCACAGGGGCGCAGACATCCTCAGGCGCGTCTATGGCGTGCCGGAATCGCAGATTTTGGTGGTGCCACACGGGGCCCCGGCACGCGCCTTGCGCCCCACCGCTGACTTCAAGGCCGGTCTGGATGCGCAGGGCCGGCGGGTGCTGTCCACCTTCGGGCTTTTGTCGCCCAATAAGGGGATCGAAACGATCATCGAAGCCCTGCCGGCTGTCGCTGAGGCCTGCCCCGATGTGCTGTACTTTGTGGTGGGGGCCACCCATCCCAATCTGATCCTGCATGAGGGCGAAACCTATCGCGAGCGCCTGATGGCGCGCGCTGAGGCACTGGGTGTCGAAGACCATATCCGTTTCATCAATCGCTTTATGTCTGATGACGACCTGATCGACGTGCTTCAGGCGACCGACGTCTATGTGACGCCCTATCTGACCGAAACCCAGATCACGTCGGGCACGCTGAGCTATGCGTTGGCCGTGGGCAAGCCGGTGGTGTCGGCGCCTTACTGGCACGCGGTTGAGGCGCTGGCCGACGGGGTAGGCGTCGTTTGCCCCTTCCGCGACAGCGCCGCCTTTGGTGAGGCGATCATCGACCTGCTGACCGATGAGGCCAAGCGTGAAGCCATGAGCGAACGCGCCTATGAGGCCGCCCTGCCGTCGCGCTGGAGCGCCGTGGCCGCCGCCTACACCGGGCGCGCCCGCGCCGACATCACGACAAAGGGCAAGGCGCTGTCTGTGGTCCTGTCTATCGGATCGGCCCCGGCCTGGCGCGCCGTTCTGCGCCTGTCGGACGATTGCGGCATGGCCCAGCACAGCCGCTACCGCCTGCCTGACCGCGCACATGGCTATTGCACCGACGACAATGCCCGCGCCCTGATGCTGATGGCGCGCCGGGCGAAGTTCGAGCGCTTCGACGAGCAGCGCATAGACCTCGCCTACCGTTATGCGGGCTTCGTCAATCACGCCTGGAACCCTGAGACGGGTCGTTTCCGCAACTTTATGAGCTTTGGGCGGCAATGGCTGGATGAGGGCGGGTCGGACGATTGCTGTGCCCGTGCCCTTGAAGCTCTGATCGAGGTGGTGCGCTCGCCCCTGCCGGACGATCTGCGTCAGTGGGCGCGCGAACTGAGCCAGCGCGTCCTGCCGCACGTCGCCGACTGGCCGTCGCAGCGCGCCCGCGCCGTGAGTCTGCGCGCGCTGGATGCCGCTGTCGATCAGGTAGGCGAGGCGGCGGAGGTCCGGCGGCTGATGGGGGTGCTGGCCGAACCGCTGCACGCCGGCTATTGCCACAATGCCCCGGCGCATGGCTGGTTCGAGCCCGTCCTGTCCTATGACAATGCGCGCCTGCCCGAAGGCCTGTTGCTGGCCGGAAAGCGCCTGGGCAATGCCCGGATGGTGCAAAATGCCCTCAGCGCCAGCGTGCGCATCATGGCCCTGCAAACCGCTGAGGCCGGGCATTTCCGCCCCATCCCGACCCGCAGCTTCGCGGCTGGCCAAACGCATAAGGGCGGGCGTGAGGCCCTGTTCGATCAACAGCCGCTGGAGGCGCAGGCCTCCATCGAAGCCTGCCTGACGGCGTGGCGCGTGACGGGCGAAGCGAGCTGGAAGGCGCAGGCTTTGCGCGTCTGGCAATGGTTCCGCGGCGACAATGATCACGGCCTCAGCCTGATGAGCGAGGACGGCGGCTGTTTCGATGGTCTGACGTTGCTCGGTCTCAACGAAAATCAGGGGGCGGAGTCGGTGCTGGCCCTGCATCTGAGCTGGTGCGCCCTGAAGGATGCCGGTCTGTAAAAAAAAAGAATGCCTATGAAAGACATCAAGTACAGCGACATCGTGCTGCGCGCCGACCCTGAGCGCGTCGTGCTGCGCCCCTTCACTATCTCGTTGGAGCCCTATAATACGGCGCTCGGCACCATGTCGCGGGCCGAACGCATCTGCCGCTCGCTGCTTAAGTTGACGCGCGAGGAATGTTGCGCCGAACTGGATAGCGTCAGCCGCGATTTCAGCGGTCGCCACCTTCAGGCGCGCGCCATCTTCCTCGATCGTTTCCGGGGGATAAAGGAGATGATCGGGCGCGCCATAGACGGCATGGATGAGATTGACGAAGACCATGCGGCGCTGATCGGGGCCTATTTCTGTCAGGAATATGCCTTCGAAGCGGCGGCGATCATGAACCCGTCCGTCGTCGTCCATCCGGAACAGACGAATGTGCCGCAAGGGGCGGTGCGTTTCCTGATGTCGGTGCGCACGGTGGGGGAGGGGCATATCTCGACCATCTCCTTCCGAGAAGGCGTGTTCCATGCCGACGGCACGGTCGATCTTGAACCCGACTCCGACTTTATCGTCGCCGCCAAACCGGCGCAGGGGGCGACCGATGGGCCTGTCACCCTGATGCGGCATAAGGCCTGTTCCGTGTCGGGCACGGTCATCTTTCCGGTGACGCGGGCGCAGTCGAACGGCCTCGAAGACCTGCGTCTTGTGCAATTCACCGAAGACGACGGTGACACGACTTATCTGGGCACCTACACCGCCTATTCCGGGCGCGAAATCGGCTGCGAGCTGTTCGAGACCGAGGATTTCGATACCATCTATCTGGCTCCGTTGCGCGGGCTGGCGGCGACGCATAAGGGGCTGGCCCTGTTTCCGCGCCGCATCAACGGACGCTATGCGGCCATCGGGCGGCTGGACCACGAGAGCCTGTTCTACCTCGAAAGCGAAGACCGCATGGTGTGGAACTATGGCGACCGCATCGTCTCACCCAAACACCCGTGGGAAATGGTGCAGATGGGCAATTGCGGTTCGCCCATCGAACTGGACGCCGGGTGGCTGGTCTTTACCCACGGCGTCGGGGCCATGCGCCGCTACTGTCTGGGGGCGGTGCTGCTCGACAAGGCCGATCCGCGTCAGGTCATCGGCCGGTCGCGTACCCCCATTCTGGCCCCCGGCGAAGACACGCGCGAAGGCTATGTGCCCAATGTCGTCTATAGCTGCGGGGCGCTGAAACACGGCGACTGGATATTGCTGCCCTATGGGGTGGCCGATTCCTCGATCCGCTTTGCCTCGCTGCACGTTGACGACATCCTTCAGCACCTGCGGCCCTTCTGATGGAGGGGCCGTAGATAAGGGGTCAGGCCCGGATGTCAGCCAGCAGGCGGCTCAGGTTATCGAGATTGACCGGCTTGGTCAGGTGGTGGTTGAAGCCCGCCTCAAACGCCGCCTGACGGTCGCTGTCCTGCCCCCAGCCGGTCTGGGCGATCACTACAGTTTCCTGCAATTGCGGACGTTTGCGCAGTTCGCGGCAGACCTCATAACCGTTCATGCCGGGCATACCGATATCGAGCAGGATGACGTCCGGTGTCTCGGTTTCAGCGGCGGCCAGAGCGGCGGGCCCATCGTGCACGGTGCGCGTATGATGGCCGATCAGGTCGAGCATCCAGCTGGTCGTTTCGGCCGATTCGCGGTTGTCATCGACCACCAGTACGTTTAGCGACCGCGCCGCCTGCGCTTCGCTCAGACCATCCGCCGTGGCGTGGGGGGCTTCGGCCAGAGGCAGGCGCAGTTCAAAGGTCGCGCCTTTGTTGGCCCCGGCGCTTTCGGCATGGATCGAGCCGCCGTGCAGGGCCACCAGCTTTTGCGCCAGCGCCAGACCGATCCCCAGCCCGCCCTGCGCACGATGAATATTGCGGTCCACCTGCGTAAACAGCTCAAACACCCTGGGCAGCATGTCGGCGTCGATACCCAGCCCGGTATCGCTGACGCGAATTACGGCCTGCGCGCCATCGCGGCGCAGGCTGAGGCCGATGCGGCCGCGTTCCGGCGTATATTTGGCGGCATTGTTGAGCAGGTTGGCGACGATCTGCGCCAGCCGCGTCAGGTCGCCATCGACCCACAGCTCCTCCGCCGGAAGATCGAGCGTAAAGGCATGCCCGGCAAGGTCGATGACGGGGCGCGCGGTTTCTACCGCCGCCTCGACCACCGAACGCATCGTCAGGTGTTCGCGCTTCAGCTCGATCTTGCCCTGACTGACGCGCGACACATCCAGCAGATCATCGACAAGGCGCACCAGATGCGTCATCTGACGGTCCATCATGTCGCGCACCTGCGCCGCCATCGGGCTGTCCGGGGCCATGCGCAGAATTTGTAGCCCGTTGCGGATCGGGGCCATCGGATTGCGCAGTTCGTGGGCCAGGGTGGCGAGGAAGACGTCCTTGCGATGGTCGGCTTCGCGCAGGGCCTCGGCGGCGCGCTGAATCTCGTCCCGCTGGGCCTGAAGCGCGTCTCGCTGGTGCGCGATCTGATGACGCTGGGCATAGAGTTCGACGAAGACTTCGACCTTGGATTTGAGGATGTCGCCGTCGATGGGCTTTTGCAGGAAATCGACGGCCCCGGCCTCATAGCCGCGGAAACGGCGGTCGCGGTCGGTGGTCCCGGCGGTCAGGAAGATGATCGGAATGCGCCGCGTGCGCTCGGCCCCGCGCAGGGTTTCGGCCAGCTCAAAGCCGTCCATCTCCGGCATCTGCACGTCGAGCAGGGCCAGCGCCACCTCCTGCCGCAGCAGGATTTCCAGCGCCTCGACGCCGGAGCGCGCCTTGAGGATGGTCAGGCCGTCACGCCGCAGCAAGGCTTCGAGGGCCAGCAGGTTTTCTTCGAGATCATCGACCAGCAGGATGGGGGCGGGCGTGTTCATTGAAGCGCTTTCCGAAAAGTGGGACGCACTTTTCGGGCGAAAAAGCGCGTTAAGCTAAAATTTAGAGCGTCATTTCGATCAACCTGAGCGAAATACGCTCTAAGCTGCCCCTTTCAGCAGTTCGGCGGCCAAGTGCTCAAGCGGGCGCACGGTCGCTCCCGAACAGAAGGACAGGGCGGTTTCGGGCATCAGCCGCGCATAGGCCGTTTCCGGCGACTGGATCAGGCCGCGCCCGCCCTGCGCTAGGACGGCGCGCAGACCCGCCGCTCCGTCCTCATTGGCACCGGTCAGGATGACACCGGTCAGACCCGGTCCATAGGCATCCGCCGCCGTTTCAAACAGCACGTCGATCGACGGGCGCGAAAACCACACCGGCGCTTCGTTCGACAGGGCGACGGTGAAGGCGGTTTCGACCATCAGGTGATAATCCGGAGGCGCGAAGTAGATGGTGCCAGCGTCGATAGGGGCCTTGTCCTCGGCTTCCACCACTTTCATACGACACTTGTCGCGGAACAGATCGGCCAGAACGCTTTGCCGGTTCGATGGCAGGTGGATAACGACCAGCACGGGGCAATGGTCGGGCGGCAGGTGCGGCAGGACGGCCGACAGGGCCTCTACGCCGCCGGCCGAGGCCCCGATGACCACCGCTTTGCGGGGGCGGGCGCTCATGCGGCCTCCCGCTTTTGATAGAGGCGTTCCTCACGGGCGAACTCGTCGAACGTGTCATGGTGTTCGGTAAAGCGCAGCGTCTCCTTGGCCCCCAGCCCCAGAAAGCCCTTGCGCGACAGAGAGTCGGCAAACAGGGCAACGGCGCGGTTTTGAAGGTCGCGGTTGAAATAGATCAGCACATTGCGGCATGACACAAACTGCGTTTCGGCAAACACCGCGTCCGTGACCAGAGAATGGTCGGAAAACACCACGTGCCTGCGCAGCGACTTGTCAAAGGTGGCCGCGCCATAGGCGGCGGTGTAGTAGTCCGACAAAGAGGTCTTGCCGCCCGACAGGCGGTGGTTTTCGGTAAACAGGCGCATGCGGTCTAGGTCATAGACCCCGGCCTCGGCCTTGCGCAGCGACTCCTGATTGATGTCGGTGGCGTAGAAGAGGGTGCGTTCTTCAAGGCCTTCTTCGCGGAACAGGATGGCGAAGGAATAAAGCTCCTCACCCGTCGAACAGCCAGCGATCCATACCTTCAAAGACGGGTAGGTTTTAAGGTGCGGCACGACCTTTTCGCGGATGGCGCGGAAATAGGCGGGGTCACGAAACAGCTCCGACACCTGTACGGTCAGATAGCTCATCAGGGCCCCCAGCATGGTTTCGTCATGCAGAACCATGTCCTGAAGCATCGAAATCGAGCGGCAGCCGAAATGGTCGCGCGCCTGAAACAGGCGGCGTTTGATCGAGGCCATGGCGTAGCCTCTGAAATCATAGTGATATTTGAGATATATCGCCTCAAGGAAAAGGCGAACTTCTATATCCTCGATCTTGTTATGCACAACACGTCACGCACGCCAGCCGCTAAAAGGAAAGCCACTCTAGGGTTATCGCGTATAAAAATAAAATCAGTAACTGCATCGGCAACAAATCAGGCTGTGGTGACGGGTTAGCTTTTGTGATCTTCCTCCTCCCCATTTTATGGGGAGGTGCCGAGTTTACGAGGCGGAGGGGTATTTTACAGGCGGTTATACCCCTCCGTCAGTTTCGCTTCGCTCGCTGCCACCTCCCCACGCTGAAGCGTAGGGAGGAGAAAATAGCCACGTTAAATCTCACAGCCTTGGGCGAAGCCTGAATTATCTCGGCACCCAGACGCGCACCAGCGACACCAGCTTTTCGACATCCAGCGGCTTGGCCATATAGTCATTGGCCCCGGCGTCGAGGCAGCGTTCCTGATCGTCCTTCATCGCCTTGGCGGTCAGCATGATGACGGGCAGCTTCTTCCATTCCGCCCGCTTGCGGATTTCGCGCGTGGCGGTCAGGCCGTCCATTTCCGGCATCATGACGTCCATCAGCACCAGGTCGATGGCGGTGTCGGGTGAGGCCTGCGCCACCTCCAGCGCATTAAGCGCTTCGCGGCCATTGCGGGCGATCTGCACAATGGCTCCCAGGGGTTCGAAGATGTTGGTGACGGCATAGACATTGCGCACATCGTCTTCGACCACCAGCAGACGCCGCCCTTCCAGCATGTTGTCACGCCCCTTGGCCCGGTGCAGCATCTTCTGCTGCTCCGGCGACAGGTCCGACACCATCTGATGCAGGAAGAGGGTCACTTCGTCGAGCAGGCGCTCCGGCGACTTGGCCCCCTTGATGATGATGGACTTGGAATAGCGGCGCAGCTTCTGTTCGTCCGCCGCCGAGATGTCGCGGCCCGTATAGACGATGACGGGCGGGAAGGCGTAGTCCTGTTCGGTAGATAGCGTTTCCAGCAGCGAATAGCCGCTGGCATCGGGCAGGCTTAAGTCCAGCACCATGCAGTCATAGGTCTGCGCCTTCAGTTCCGCCAGGCACTCCGCCGCCGTGCCGACGGCCACGGTTTCCACGTCCTGAGTCTTCAACAACGCCATTACCGAGTCGCGCTGCACGGCGTCGTCTTCAACGATCAGCACGCGGCGCATCCGCTTTTCGAGACGGGTCTCAAGCTGGGTGAAGGCTTCGACCAATTCGTCGCGTTTGACGGGTTTCAGCATGTAGCCAATGGCTCCCATCGACAGGGCGGCGTGCATATAGTCATTGGCCGAAACGACGTGTACGGGGATGTGGCGCGTCTTCGGATCGCGTTTCAGGCGGTCCAGTACCGACAGGCCGGAATGGTCGGGCAGGCCGAGATCGAGCACCACGGCGGACGGCACGTACTGACGCACCATCAGCATGGCGTCTTCGGCCGTGCTGGCGATCAGGCACTGAAAACCCAGATCTTGCGCCAGTTCGTAAAGGATACGCGCAAAGGAGGGGTCGTCCTCAACGGCCAGCAGCAGGCGCTTGTCGCCACTCAGGCGGTCACGGTCGTCAGGGATGCGCGTGCGGGTCGGCAGGATGGGGGCCGCCGGTGTATCCGCGAAGGTTTCGATAAGTTGCGGTTCAGGGGCGCTGCGCGGCGCTTCGCGTGGGGCGACCTGCTGCGGGTCATAGATCAGCGGCAGGACAAGGGTGAAGGTCGAGCCTTCGCCCGGTTCGCTGTTCAGCTCGATATGACCGCCCAGCAGGCGCGACAGTTCGCGCGAAATCGACAGGCCCAGACCCGTGCCGCCGTACTTGCGCGAAATGGTCGAATCCGCCTGCCGGAAGGCTTCGAAAATGCTCTGCTGCTGTTCGGCGGAAATGCCGATGCCGGTATCGCTGACGGCAAACTGCACCTTGTTGTCGGCCGCTGACATGCGCAGCACGACCGAACCGCTTTCGGTGAATTTCAGGGCGTTGGACAACAGGTTCTTCAGCACCTGCTCCAGACGCTGACGGTCGGAATCGAACAGGTCGGGCAGGGTTTCATCGGCTTCGACGCGGAAGGTCAGGCCCTTTTCGCCGGCCAGAGGCTCGAACATCCGCGTCATATCGCTGGCCAGACGGCGGAAGGAGACGGGTTCGGCATTGATGTCCATCTGACCGGCCTCGATCTTCGACAGGTCGAGAATGTCGTTGATCAGGGCCAGAAGGTCGTTACCCGACGACTGTATGGTGCGCGCGAATTTGACCTGCTCCTCGGTGAGGTTGCCGTCGCGGTTGTCGGCCAGCAGCTTGGCCAGAATGAGCGATGAATTGAGCGGCGTGCGCAGTTCGTGGCTCATATTGGCCAGAAAATCCGACTTGTAACGGCTGGCCTGCTCCAGCTCCTGCGCCTTTAGCGCGATGTCGGCGGCACTGCGGTTCAGATCGTCCTTCTGTTGCTCCAGTATGCGCGCCTGCTCGGACAACTGCACATTGGTCTGCTCCAGTTCGGCCTGCTGCTGTTCCAGGCGCAGATGCGATTCCTTGAGCGCGCGGCTCTGTTCCTCAAGTTCTTCGTTATTGACCCTCAGCTCCTCGGCCTGTGTCTGAAGTTCTTCCGATTGCCGCTGGGTTTCTTCCAGCAGGTTCTGCTGCGTGGCGCGGTAATTGGCCGAACGCACCGCAACGCTGATGATGTCAGAAGAACGCTCCAGCAAGGTCACCGTGGCCGGATCGACCCTAGCCATAAAGCCCAGCTCTATCACGGCATCGACCTGCGCGTCGGTGGCGGCGGGGGCGACGACCACGTGGCGCGGCTGCCATTGCCCCAGCGACGTCCCGACGCTCAACAGCGGATCGGGCAGGTCAGACAGGACGGCGATCTTGCCTTCGGCGGCGACCTGACCCACCACGCCTTCATTGAGTTTCAGCGTCAGGGGCAGGGCGGTGTCGCCGGGCACGCCGTGGGTCGCGGCCTGTTTCAGTATGCCGCCGTCACGCGCATAGAAGGCGGCCGTCTGGGCCCCCAGATAGTCGCACAGGAAGGACAGGGCGCGCTTGCCCACCTCATCCAGCGCCGGATCGCCGGACAGGGCCGCGCCCAAGCCCACCTCGCCATTGGACAGCCAGTTTTGCAGGGCCTGCCGTTCGGTCGAACGGCGCACGATCACAGCGATGATCAGGGTCAGAATAACGCCCAGAATGGCGGTCGCCGTGGTGGACAGAATGGCCGTATTGAAGGCTTCGGCGCGCTGGCGGATACCGGCCTGACGTCGGGCGTTTTCCGCGGCTTCGATCTCTTTGATCTCGCGGCGGATGATGTCCATATGATTCTTGCCTAGATGACGGCTGACCTCGGCCGCAGCCGCTTCCATCCCCTGCGCGCGGCGGATGTCGATGGTGCGATGCAGTTCCGTCATCTTGAGGTTGATGCGTTCTTCGATGGCATCGACCTGTGGCTTTAGTTCCGGCGACTGCGCCAACAGCGTCCGTAAGACCTGCTGGCGTTCCTTGAGAACGAAGGTGGCGTTCTCATAGGGCACCAGATAGGCCTCGTCCCCCGTGATGATATAGCCGCGCTGCCCCGTTTCGGCATCGGTTAGCGTGGCAATCAGTTCGCTGAGCCCCAGTATGGTCTTGTGCGTCTCGGTCACCTCTTCGCTGTTTTTCCGCAGCGTGCTGATATTGGTGTAGGAGATGAAGCCACTGATCAGGAAGAAGCCGGCAACGAAGATCAGTGACAACAAGACGCCCAGACTGCTGCTGGCGGCATGGCTTTTTCCGGGAAACAGAAAGGCCTTCAAAGCGTGAAGCGGACCAGTCGAAGACATAAGCGCTTTTCCGAAAAGTGTGACGCACTTTTCGGATAAAAAAGCGCGTTAGAAAAAATCAAAAGCGTAATTCGATCTGACCTGAACGAAATGCGCTTTTAAGGCGGCCTTGGTATAGACGTGAAGGATCAGACGCGCATGTCCGCCGCGATGGCGTTCAGCACGGATTCGAGGGTCTGAAGATCGACCGGCTTGGTCAGGTGGTGGACGAAGCCGGCCGCTGCCGACTGTTCGCGGTGCTCGCGCTCATCCCAGCCGGTTTGCGCGACAAAGATGGCGTTGGCGTGGGCAGGTTTCTGACGCATTTCGCGGCACAGATCATAGCCGCTCATGCCCGGCAGGCCGATATCCATCATCACCACGTCGGGGGCATAGGCTTCCCCCTCGGTCAGCGCCGCCTGTGGCGTCAGGCTGATGCGATAGTCGTAGCCCAGCATCTCGATGATCCAGCCCGTGGTCTGGGCCAGAGCTTCGTTATCCTCGACGATCAGAATCTTCATATGTGTCTCTGAGGCTTACGGGGAGCGTCGTCTGAGGGCCGCCCGAAAGCCGGGTGGCCTGTGCCAAAGTTTGCACGGTACGCCGAAAGCGGCCGACGCAGCCTGCGCCGTCCGGGCAAAACAATAGGGCCTTTTTTGTGGCAAGGCAACCGAAAGGCGTTGTGTTTTGAAATATAGAAACGATGTTGGTGGGCAAAAATGCCTGATAATTATCGCTTATGGATTATTTATATTTATTTTTTAGATAAAATTTTTAATAATGCTCGATGTGTGTGAATTTAAATCGTTTTAAAATGACGAAAATGAATTTATATTATTTTCATAAAGAAATTATAAGCATTAATAAAATTCTTTTCTGTCTTCTTTTATTCAAAGAGTTTTTAAAATTCCCCCAAGACCCTTCAGTATGTGCTGGGTGGGTCTGACGCCGGAAAGGTGTCTTCGACCATGGTGTCCACCTGATCTTCGCCCAGATTGTCGCGCACGGCGCGGTCTTCGCGCTGGCAGCGTTTCAGTGAGCGTGTCGGGTGCAGGAAACCGTCGCAGAAAGCCCTGACGATGCGTATGGTCTGGATCATGGGTTACCTCCATTGGACCCCGACCCTAACGCTGCACAGGTAAAGACGAGAGAGGCAAGGGCGGGTGTCACACAAAGAGGCTGTAAGGGTGATCCTTGATATTGGGCCGCGTTTGCCATAGATGCAGGCCCTTATACCCAGGTTCATTGAAAATGACTCTGGGTATGCCTTTTGAGACTGTCTCATGTCGCTGATACATATGAGACAGTCTCGTGTCTTCGACGGCCGGATGCGGTCAGCATCTTCGGCCGTTGGTATTATTATGTACAAGGGACTCCCCATGAACGCGCTCGCTGAGGTCAATTCGTCACGCCTGTCGGAGGTCAACGCCTTTGTCGCGCGTTACCGCCGTGAGCGCGCGGCCGCGGCTTCGGTGGCTTTTGACGCCTATCCCCTTCCGCAACTGGAAAAGCGCATTACCGAGGCCCTGTCGGCGAAGGTGGGCTATGGGCTCGATATCAAGTTCGACCTGATCGACCGCGCCAAGATGGGCGGCGATATTGCCCTGCGTTTTCCGCAACTGCTGAAAGACGGTGGGCCGAAGGGCTTTATGGCCAACCACCTGCCGTGGATCGTGGACATCCTCAACGGGCCGGACTTTGCCGACGCCATTGCCAAGCTTGAAACCAAGGGCATGTATATCAACCTGACCCTGTCCGATGGCTGGATGCTTAGCGGGGCGCAGGCCGTGACCGGGATCGGCGCGCATTTCGGTGATTCCGATGCGCTCAAGGGGCGGTCGGCGGTGGTCGATTACTCCTCGCCCAATGTCGCCAAGACGCTGCACGCCGGGCATATCCGTTCGACCATTGTCGGGCATGTGTTGTCGAACCTGTGGGAGCGGTCGGGGGCCGATACGTTCCGCGTCAACCACATTAATGATTTCGGCGGCTTCGGCTTCATGCTGGAAGGCTATCGCCGGTTTGGCGCGCTCTTCCCAGCGGATTTCGGCGATAACGACAAGCTGCTGGAAATCTACAAGATCCGTCGCTCGGTCGAACGCATCCTCGAAGGCGGCAAGTCGCCGGATGAATGGGACGCCGAAGATGCGGCCATCGCCGGGCAATATTTCTACAGTGCGATAAGTCTGGAATTGTTGAAATCTGCTTTTGCTGAGTATGTTGCGGCCTCGGATGCCCGCTTCCGCGCGCTAGAGCAGGGCAATGCCGAAGAGGTGGCCCTGTGGATCGACATGGTCAAGTGGAGCCTTCAGTCGTTCGAAGGCTTCTATGACGCACTAAACATCCATTTTGACCTCGTCCTGGGCGAGAGCTTCTACTATCAGGCCGGTGACGCCGTGGTCGAAGCGGCGCTGGCGTCGGGTAAGGCCGTGGTCTTCACTGAGGCCGATGCCGAAGCCGCCATCGCCATCGAAGAGGCGCGTTTTGCCGCTGGCGACATCGGGGAGATCGAGCGCGACACCCTGATCAGGTCGATCCGCAAAGACATCGGCGCGGCGGTGGTTTTGCTCGATAATAATGAGCGCTTTGTGGTGCGCCGTGCCGACGGACAGAGCATCTATTCGACGCGCGACATGGGGGCGATCCAACTGCGCTCGCAGATGTTTGACCCCACCGACGTCTTCTACGTTGTGGGTCAGGAGCAGCAGGTGCACTTCAACCGCCTGTTCCGGTCGGCCTATGCGACAGGGATTGCCGATGCCGCAAAGACCGCGTTTCAGCACGTTTATTTCGGCTTCTATGTCGATGCAAAAACGGGCAAGAAGCTGTCGTCGCGTCAGTCGGTGTCGAACGTTATCGGCCTGTTGTCGGCGGCGCAGGTCTATTTCCGCAACCGCCTGTCCGACCGGGTGGATTCGGATGAGGCCGAACTGAGCCGCGCGGCGCAGGAACTGGCCATCGGCTCCATCGTGTTTAATGACCTCAAGCAGGACCTGAAAGGCGCGGTGGAAATCGACGCCTCGGACATGGACGCCACCATCGCCGGGTTCGAGCGCTCAGGCGGGGCCTATGTCGTCTATGCGGCGTGCCGGGCGCGCAGCATTTTGCGCAAAAACGGCGGCGGCACGGCGAATATCGACGGTGTGACCTATGAGATCGACGCACAGGAAGCCGACCTGCTTCTGAAGGTGCAGCAAATCCCGCAGAAGGTCGTTGCGGCGGCCAGGGCGGCCAATCCGTCTGTGCTTGTGCGTCACCTGATGGACGTGGCGGCGATCTATAATTCCTACTACACCCGCGTGCCGGTGATCAGCGAGGGCGTGGCCAATCCGGCGCGCCTGATGATCACGCAAGCCGTGCAGGTGGCCCTGACCCGCGCCCTGTCGATCTGCCATATCGAGTGCCCGGAAGCGATCTGATAAAAAAAGCCGCCGGAGGAGACCTCGGCGGCTTTTTTTCAGAACCGTTCAGGTTCAGGCGGCGATAACGTCCGCCGGGGCCGTGCTGCGGATCAGGTGATCAAAGGCCGACAGCGAGGCTTTTGAGCCTTCGCCCATGGCGATGATGATCTGCTTGTAGGGCACGGTGGTGCAGTCGCCCGCCGCGAACACGCCCGGCAGTGAGGTTTCCCCCTTGGCATTGACCTCGACTTCGCCGTGTTTGGACAGGGCCAGCGTGCCTTTCAGCCATTCGGTGTTGGGCACCAGACCGATCTGCACAAAAATGCCTTCCAGCTCGATGTCGTGCGTCACGTCGTGCAGGCGGTCCTTATAGCTCAGGCCCGTTACCTTGCTGCCGTCGCCCTTGACCTCGGTCGTCTGGGCATTGGTCAGCACCCTGACGTTCGGCAGGCTGTAGAGCTTGCGTTGCAGGACGGCGTCGGCGCGCAGTTCGGCCGCGAACTCCAGCAGCGTCACTTCGGCGACAATCCCGGCCAGATCAATGGCCGCTTCGACGCCCGAATTGCCGCCACCGATAACCGCCACGCGCTTACCCTTGAACAGCGGGCCGTCGCAGTGCGGGCAGTAGGCCACGCCCTTGTTCTTGTACTCGGTCTCGCCGGGCACATTCATATTACGCCAGCGGGCCCCGGTGGAAAGGATAACCGTGCGCGACTTCACCGAAGCCCCGCTTTGCAGCTTGATCTCGATCAGGCCGCCGGGTGTGGCCGCCGGGATCAGTTGCGTCGCGGTCTGGAGGTTCATGATATCGACCTCATAGTCCTTGACGTGCTGCTCCAGCGCGGTCGCCAGCTTCGGGCCTTCGGTGTGCGGCACTGAGATGAAGTTCTCGATATCCATGGTGTCGAGCACCTGACCGCCGAAGCGTTCGGCCACAACGCCGGTGCGGATGCCTTTGCGCGCCGC
>NZ_JAIXSV010000088.1 GCF_027484505.1 Asticcacaulis sp. | reverse complement strand
GGTGGTGCGCAGGATGCGCGGGACGCGGCCGTCGGGGGCGTATTTGAGCAGGTCCTGCCGGAACTCATCGCGCTTTTCGTGCACCGAGGCCAGCACCAGCCCCATCGGTACGCCCAGATCGACCAGCGTGTTTTCCGCCAACTGCAACGAGGCCTCGATGGTTTCCGGCACGGCGTCGGTCACGCCCAGTCCGTAGAGTTTTTCGGCGTGGCTGGCGTCGCGCGCACGGGCGATCAGGCCGACATCCTGACGTACCTTACGCACAGCGGTGACCACAGTGTCGGTAAAGGCGGCGTTCGATACGGTAACAACAACGGCGCGCACATTGTCGATGCCCATGCGGTGCAGCATGTCCGGGTGCGAAGCGTCGCCGTACCAGGCTTCGACCCCTTCCTTACGCGCCCGTGACGCCACCCGCGCATTGGCGTCGATCACCGCGAAGGAAATATCGTGGCGACGCAGCATATCCGCCACCAGTTCGCCGACGCGGCCATAGCCGACCACCAACACATCGACCTGTTCGGAGACATGCGCCGGGGCGACGCTGGTCGCCGCCTCAGCCGCCGCGGTCTTGCGGTTGAAGCGCGCCCCGATCCCGGCCAGCAGCGGCACCAGGAACATGCTGACAATGGCGGAGACGATCACGGCGTGACCGAAACCGACCGGCACCAGCTTGCGCCCCACGGCCTCATCAATAATCACGAAGGCAAATTCCCCGGCGGGGGCCAGCACCAGCGCCGCCTCCACCGCCCCGCGCCAGCTCAGGCCGAAGCCACGCGCCAGCGGGACCACGACGGCGACCTTCAGCAGGATCAGACCCAGAGTCAGGCCCAGCACCAGAACGGGCTCTGACATCACGGCGGCAAAGTCGAGACGTGCGCCCACCGTCACGAAGAACAGGCCCAGCAGCAGGCCCTTGAACGGTTCCACCATCATTTCGATTTCGCGGCGGTACTCGGTTTCGGCCAGCAGCACCCCGGCGATAAAGGCCCCCAGCCCCATGCTTAAGCCCGCCCACACGGCCAGTTGCCCGGAGACCAGAACCACGAGGAAACAGGCGGCCATAAACAGTTCCGCGCTCTTGGCCATGGCCGCCGAACGGAACAGCGGTCGCATCAGAAGACGCCCGCCGATGACCAGCAGCGCCATCGCCACCACCGCCGGGATGAGAGTCAAAAGCCCGCTGATGCCGAAGGAACTGCCGCCCGACGCCAGCACCACCACGGTGATCAGTATGGGAGCCACGGCGAGATCCTGCGCCAGAAGCACGGCAAAGACGCTGCGCCCGGTCGGCGAGTTCAGGCGCTTGCGTTCAGCCAGTACCGGCATGACCATGGCCGTGGATGACAGGGCCAGCCCCATGCCGACGGCGACGGCCCCACCGAGGCTGCGCCCGATCAGCAGGAACAGGCCGGTCAGTACGGCCGCACTGAGGACGATCTGAAGCACCCCCAGACCAAAGACCATGCGACGCAATGCCTTCAAACGCTCCCACGTCAGCTCCAGACCGATGGAGAACAGCAGGAAGACGACGCCCAACTCGGCCAGCTGATGCACGTCCTGCGTCTGCGAAATCGTGAAGACGGACAAAAACGGCACCAGGTCTTCGAGCCGCCCCAGACCAAACGGCCCCAGAAGCGCACCGACCAGCAGAAAGCCCAGAACCGGCGACACGCGAAAACGCAGGAAGAAGGGTACAAACACCGCTGCGGCTATCAGAAAGGCGATCCCCGACGATGACGTGCCGGCGTGCGCAACCTGCTGCGCGCTGCCTTCAGGCAGAAGATTCGTCACCAAGGCGATTTTCCCTCATCTCAAAACAACCGATTTCCCTTGTTGGTCAAGGTGACCCATGCCACGCGATTATGAAAGAAAATTTATGAGACGCGGGGCAAAAAATGCGCCATCTTACCGCCTCGTTGCAAATGAACCCATCTGCCAACCAAAAACCGCAACCGCATCCTCTATTCCCGGAAACACCATGCGTAACTCTATCCTGCTGACCACGGCCCTTTCGCTCAGCCTCTTTACGGCGGCGGCGCAGGCCGAAGATCGTGCCTGCCTCGACGATCACTGCTTCCTGCAAAGCCTTTCCTCCCTCGATTCGCTGGGCCTGAAAGCGGACACCCTGACCGGCGGGGATACGGGTTCCGATTCCACTGTTGCCCAGACGTTTGGCACCTGGGGTTTTGACGTGAAGGGCATGGATACCTCGGTCAATCCGGGTGACAACTTCTTCCGCTACGCCAATGGCAAGGCCATCGACGCCATTGTCATCCCGTCCGACCGCACCTCTTACGGGGCCTTCGCGGCGCTGCGCAACCTGTCGGACAACCGTCTGAAGGCGATCATCGACGAATTGTCGGCCAAGCCCGGCCTGACCGGCGACGAAAAGAAGATCGCCGACCTGTATAACTCGATGACGGACGTAAAGACGCGCAACGCGCTCGACATCGCACCGCTGGCCCCCAGCCTGACCAAGATCCGCGCCATCAAGACCAAGTCCGACATGGCCGCCTATATGGGCGGCGTCATGGGTCAGTTCGGCGCTTCTGTCTTTGCCCCGGCCATCTTCGACGACCAGAAGAACCCGCAAATCAACATTCTCTATATGTTCCAGTCGGGCCTGACCCTGCCGGACCGCAACTACTATCTGGAAGACAGCTTCAAGGAAAAGAAGGCGCTTTACGAAGCCTATGTCACCGACGTGCTGCGTATGGTGGGCTATCCCGACGCGGCCAAGACCGCCAAGGATATCGTGGCTTTTGAAACCGAGATCGCCAAGGTGTCGTGGACGCGCATCGAAAGCCGCGACGACGACAAGACCTATAACCCGATGACGGCCAAAGAAATCGCCGCCTTCGCGCCGGGCTTCGATTTCCCGACCTTCTTCAAGGCGGCCAAGCTCGACAAGGCCAAGAAGATCGTCGTCGCCCAGAACACCGCCTTCCCGAAAATCGCCAAGGTCTACGCCGACACGCCGCTGGAGACGATCAAGGCGTGGCAAACCTTCAAGACGGTCAATGAGGCCGCGCCCTACCTGTCCGAGCGCTTCTCGACCCGCGCCTGGGAGTTCAATTCGCGCGACCTGTCCGGTGCGAAGGCGCAGCGCCCTCTGTGGAAGCGCGCGATTTCGGTGACCGAGGGGTCACTGGGTGAAGCGCTGGGCAAGGCCTATGTCGAACGCTACTTCCCGGCTGAGTCCAAGGCGATGATGGAAAAGCTGGTCGGCGACCTCAAGACGGCGATGGGCAAGCGTATCGACGGCCTCGACTGGATGAGCGCCGAAACCAAGGCCAAGGCCCACGAAAAGCTCGGCAAGTTTGGCGTCAAAATCGGCTATCCGGACAAGTGGAAGGACTATTCCGCGCTGGAGATCAAGGCCGGCGACCTGTTCGGCAACGTGACGCGTTCGGGTGAGTTCGAATGGGCGGACAGCCTGAACAAGCTGGACAAGCCGGTCGATCCGCTGGAATGGGGCATGACGCCGCAGACGGTCAATGCCTACTATTCGTCAACCCGTAACGAAATCGTCTTTCCGGCCGCCATCCTGCAACCGCCCTTCTTCGATCCGAAGGCCGATGCGGCGGTCAATTACGGCGCCATCGGCGGCGTAATCGGTCACGAAATCACCCACGGCTTCGACGATCAGGGCCGCAAGTCCGACGGCGACGGCGTGCTGCGCGACTGGTGGACCGCCGAAGACGCCGCCAAGTTCGACGCCAAGGCCAAGGTCTTCGGCGCGCAATACGACACCTATGAGCCGGTTCCGGGTGCCAAGGTGCAGGGCGGCCTGACCATGGGCGAAAACATCGCTGACCTGGGCGGCGTGCTGATGGGCCTGACCGCCTATCGCCTGTCGCATCCGGACGGCGGCCCGGTTCTCGACGGCTTCACCGGCGATCAGCGCGTCTTCTTCGGCTTTGCCGGCGTCTGGGCCTCCAAGTACCGCGAAGACGCCATCCGTCAGCAGGTGGTGTCCGATCCGCATTCGCCGGCGGAATTCCGCGTCATCGGCCCGATGCGCAATATCGACGACTGGTACAAGGCCTTTGGCGTCACCAGCGGCAAATATTACCTGAAACCGGAAGACCGCGTCCGTATCTGGTAAGCGATCCGTTCGTCATTTACTCGGAAAGCCCTTCGGTTCGCATCGAAGGGCTTTTTCGTGCCCGGCGATCAGTCCTTCGTGGGGAAACAGATGCCCGCAATGCGCACCACCGCGCCGATGGCCAGCAGGAAGCCCCCAATTTCCGCCTGATGGGCGTAGCGGGTGAAGTGACCGGCCATGTCATCGGCGTAGGAGACGCCGTGCTGCAACTGCGCCAGCACAATGTAGATCATCACCAGCGGCGCAAAGGCCAGCGCGCCACCCAGCACCATCATTGTGCGCGAAGACGATTTAAACCGAACCATATCGAAAACCCTTTTGTAGCCAAACCGCGCCCTGAACGACCCGCGCGTGGGGTTTAAAACCTGATGAGGTATGGGCGGAGCCGGGGGACACCGGCCCCGCCCTTTCCCCTCCGAACCGGACCTCCGCCCCCGGAGTATTCCGATACGATCCGTGAACAACGCTTTCGCGTGGGGACATGATGTGCTATGAACGCCGTTCACAATTGTGTTGTCGCATGAATTTGAACAATGTTCAATATAAAAATGAACGTCGTTCAATTTTTTTACCGTCAGGTTCCGAGTAGAATGTCCAAGGCCCCTTCCGCCACCACCCTCCGCCGCGAGGCCCAGTTCGAAGCGCTGATGCAATCCGCTGAAAAACGCATCTGCGAAGATGGCGTAGGCGCGCTTAAGGCGCGTGATCTGGCGGCCGATATTGGTGTGGCGCTGGGGGGGCTTTATAATATCGTCGCCGATATGGACGATCTGATGCTGCGGCTGGCGCAACGCACCATGGTCAGGCTCGACGCAGCGCTGGAGGCCGGGGCGGCCTCAGCCGCGGCCGAGCATCCCGTCGAGGTGCTGGAAGGCATCGCCCTGGCCTATTACGACTTCGCACGGCAGAATCTTCAGTTGTGGCGCGCCCTGTTTGAAATGCGGCTGAAAAATCCCGCCCTGCCCGAATGGAACATTCAGGCGCAACTGGGGCTGTTTCGCCATATGAACGCGCCGATGACTGCGCTCATGCCCGCGGCGTCTGAGGCGGAACGCATACTGGTGGCGCGCACCCTGTTTTCTGCGGTGCACGGCATTGTGTTTGTCGGACTGGAGGAGCGATTGATCGCCGTGCCGCAGGAGGCACTGGCCCAGCAGATTCGCTGGCTGGTGCGCGCCGCGTGCAAGGACCTGAAATAAGGAAAATTGACAACGCCGTCAAAACTGACAGGCGTCAGCTTTGGAAACGACAAACGAAAAGAGGCCCGGCATGGGGGATAAGCAATGCCGGGCCTCTTTCCTTGTTAAGCAGGCGTTTCCTCCCCGAAACGCCGGGAACTGACTTCATCTCTCTGGCGAAGTTCCGTTCTCTTGAGACGGAGAAAACAGTTTTTTGAGGGCCGTGTCAACGCTTTTATTACGTGGTGTCAAAAATAATTTTAACTAACGCAGTTGTGTCAAAAAGCCTAAGAAGGGTTAACGATTTTTGACAGCGCTGACACAGATTGCCGTTGCGTAAATTTATTTACGCATTCACTATGGATTTCAGATGCTTAATGGCTTCTGTGCGGGGCAATGTTACCTGACCCGGACGCGCCTCACGCCATTCTTTGTTATCCGTGATTTGCGTGGCCAGAAGCCGCCCCTGATCCAGATCCTTGATCGTAACGGTATTACTTACCAGCTCGTCGCCACCCAGCATGACAACAGCCGGGGATAAACGGCGATCCGCGTACTTCATTTGCGCCTTCATGCCCGACCGGCCGAGGTAAACTT
>NZ_JAIXSV010000142.1 GCF_027484505.1 Asticcacaulis sp. | reverse complement strand
GATTTCGGGCAGGCTGTCGCTGACCGGCAGGCCGCGCGCCTTCAACAGACGGATCGAATTTTGCTTGCGGGTTTCGGCGTCTATAGTCACATTTGGCGTCAAATCGGGTCTTCCAGTGAGCGGGCCAGAGGCGAAAACAGCTTCGGCCCTGTGGGCGTCATATACCAGCAATCCTCAAGCCGCACGCCGAATTCACCGGGGATATAGATGCCGGGCTCGTCGGAAAAACACATGCCGGGCGCCAGCGGCGTCGCGTCATTACCGACCAGATAGGGCGCTTCGTGCCCGTCCATACCGATGCCGTGCCCGGCGCGGTGCGACAGACCCGGCAGGGTGAAGCCCGGCCCCCACCCTGCCTTGTCATAAAAGGCGCGCACGGCGGCATCGAGCTTCGCCACCGGCACGCCGACCTTTGCCGTTTCCAGCACGATCTCCTGCCCGCGGCGTACCGTGTCCCACACCTTGCGCTGCCGCGCCGTCGCTTCGCCATAGACCCAGGTGCGCGTAATGTCGGATTCGTAGTCGAGCAGTGAACAGCCGCAATCCATCAGGATCACCGACCCTTCGCGCACCGTCTGCGGCGTCTTGGTGCCGTGCGGATAGGCGCTGGCCTCATTGAGCAGGGTCAGGGCAAACTCCGGCGCGCCGCCCAGCGCCCGCGTGGCGTCGTTCATCAGGGTGGCAATATCGCGCGACGCCATGCCGACCTTAATGTTCGCATGGACGTGACGCAGCGCCGCCAGCGTAATGTCATTGGCCGTCTGCATGAGGGCCAGTTCGGCCGGCGACTTGATGCGGCGGCAGGCGGCGACTAGGGCCTCCCCCGACACCACCGCGAACGCGCCCTGCTTTTTCAGGCCGTCGATGATGAAATAGCGGGTGGTCCCCTCGACCGCCAGCGTCCCGGTGGCCGCTCCGCGATCCTTAAGCGCACCGGCGATCAGGGCATAGGGGCTTTCGTCCTCGTGCCAGGTGCGGACCTCGGCGGGCACCTCCAGCGTCTCGCGCGTGCGGGCCTCTTCGAAATAGGGGGTGACAATGATGGTTTGCCCCTTGGCCGGGATCAGGGCCGCCGTCACGCGCTCCGACCGCCCCCAGCGCAGGCCGGTGAAATAGGTCAGCGACGTGCCGCCTTCGATCAAAAGCCCGGCGATCTTTTGTCGCTGCATCTGCTCTTGCAGCCGGGCGATGCGCGCCTGCCGCTCAGCCACGCTGATGGGCCTCGCGCCTGCCGCCAGATTGGGCAAGGCCTGAGTCTGGGCCTGCACGCCTGACGCCACGACCACACCCGAAGCCACCGCCCCGCTCAAAAACGCCCGTTTGGACAGCATCACCCGCTCCTGCGCTCAAAATCGTATACGACCTAACTCTCCTGCGGCGCGGATGGCAATCGGATTTCACAATCCTGACCCGCTGCGAGGCAGCGAAAATTATTGGCTTTCGAGAAACGAAGCGGAGCGTACTTAAGTACGTGAGCATCGTATCGCAGAAAGACGATGATTTGCAGCCCCTCGCAGTAGGGTCAGGACGGCACGTAGTTGAGGATCGGGCTCAGCCACCGCTCCGCCTCATCGACGCTCCAGCCCTTGCGGCGGGCATAGTCTTCGACCTGATCCTTTTCGATCTTGCCGACGCCAAAATAGTGCGATTTCGGATGCGCGAAATAGAGGCCCGATACCGAGGCCGGCGGCGTCATGGCAAGGCTTTCGGTCAGCTCCATGCCCGCCTGTGCCCGCGCGTCCAGAAGGTCGAACAATGTCCATTTTTCGGTGTGATCGGGCTGGGCCGGATAGCCGGGCGCCGGGCGGATGCCCTTATACCGCTCGGCGATCAGACCGGCGACATCGAGGTCTTCGTCCGCCGCATAGGCCCACAGTTCGCGGCGCACGCGCTTGTGCAGGGCTTCGGCAAAGGCTTCGGCCAGACGGTCGGCCAGAGCGGTGGCCAAAATGGCATTATAGTCGTCGCCAGCGGCCTTGAACTTCGCTGCGATCTCCATTTCGCCATGCCCGGCGGTGACGGCAAAGCCGCCGATCCAGTCGGGCGTGCCTTTCGGGGCGATAAAGTCCGACAGCGCCGTATTGGACTGATCGTCGCGCGTCTTCTTCATCTGCTGACGCAGGGTATGGAAACGCGCAATGACCTTGCTGCGCGTCTCGTCTTCATAGACCTCGATATCGTCGTCTTCGGTGGCATTGGCGGGCCAGAAGCCGACGACGCCGCGCGCCTCAAACCATTTTTCGTCCAGAATGCGCTTCAGCATGGCCTGCGCATCAGCATAGAGGGCGGTGGCCGCCTCGCCCACAATCTCGTCCTCAAGGATGTCGGGGAAGCGGCCGGCCAGTTCCCAGGTGGCAAAAAACGGCGTCCAGTCGATGTGATCGGCCAGATCATGCAGATCATAGGGGCTGAAGGTGCGCGTACCGAGGAAGGTCGGGGCGACGGGCGCTTCGGACGCAAAGTCGATGACGAACTTCTTGGCGCGTGCTTCCGTCAGGTCCGAACGCGGCTTCTGATCGCCCTTGCCATAGGCCAGACGCACCTTCTCATAGTCGGCGCGGGTATCGGCGATAAACTGCGCCTTATCGGTGTCGGACAGCAGTTGCGACACCACGCCCACGGCGCGCGAGGCATCGAGCACATAGACGGTCTGACCGTTGCTGTAGCCCGGCTCGATCTTCACCGCCGTGTGGGTCTTAGAGGTCGTAGCCCCGCCAATCAGCAGCGGAATATCAAAGCCTTGGCGCTGCATTTCGCGCGCCACAAACACCATCTCGTCCAGAGACGGCGTGATCAGGCCTGAGAGGCCGATCATATCGACCTTGTGCTTTCTGGCTTCCTCAAGGATGCGATCAGCCGGCACCATGACCCCCAGATCGACCACCTCGTAATTGTTACATTGCAGGACCACGCCGACGATGTTCTTGCCGATGTCATGCACGTCGCCCTTCACCGTGGCCATCAGGATCTTGCCCGCCGACTGATGCTCTGCGCCGTCTTTTTCGGCCTCCATGAAAGGCATCAGATAGGCCACCGACTGCTTCATGACGCGGGCGGATTTGACCACCTGCGGCAGGAACATCTTGCCTGCGCCAAACAGGTCGCCAACCACATTCATCCCGGCCATCAGCGGGCCTTCGATGACGTGCAGCGGGCGTTCGGCCTGTTGCCGCGCCTCTTCGGTATCGGCTTCGATAAACTCGGTGATGCCGTGCACCAGCGCGTGTTTCAGGCGCTCAGCCACCGGGCCTTCGCGCCAGGCCAGCGTCTTGGCCTCGACCTGCCCCTTTTCGCCCTTGTATTTGGGGGCCAGATCGACCAGCCATTCGGTATTACTGACATATTCGGTTGCGCTACCGCTTCGCTGCTTGAGCGCAGTATGGCGCTGAGGGCGATTCAGGATCACATCCTCGACCGCTTCGCGCAGTTCGGCGTCGATATCATCATAGACCGGCAGGTCCCCGGCATTGACGATCCCCATATCCATACCGGCCCTGATGGCGTGATACAGAAACACCGAGTGGATGGCGCGTCGCACCGGCTCATTGCCACGGAAGGAGAAGCTGACGTTCGACACGCCGCCCGATATGCGCGCATAGGGCAGGGTCTGTTTGATGGTGCGCGTCGCTTCGATAAAGTCCACGGCGTAGTTGTCGTGTTCCTCGATCCCCGTCGCTACGGCGAAGATATTGGGGTCGAAAATGATGTCTTCGGGCGGGAAGCCCACCTCATTGACAAGGATGTTATAAGCCCGCGTACAGATGTCGATCTTGCGCGCCGCCGTGTCGGCCTGACCCACCTCGTCAAAGGCCATGACCACCACCGCCGCGCCGTATTTCAGGCATTCGCGGGCGTGGTGGCGGAAGATGTCCTCGCCTTCCTTCATCGAGATGGAGTTGACGATGGCCTTGCCCTGCACGCACTTCAGACCGGCCTCGATCACCTCCCATTTGGATGAGTCGATCATCACCGGCACGCGGGCGATATCGGGTTCGGCCGCCAGCAGGTTGAGGAAGGTCGTTATGGCCTTGACCGCATCGAGCAGGCCTTCGTCCATATTGATGTCGATGATCTGCGCCCCGGCCTCGACCTGCTGACGCGCCACATCGAGCGCGGCGGTGTAGTTGCCTTCGACGATCAGCTTACGGAACTTCGCCGAGCCCGTGACATTGGTGCGTTCGCCGATATTGATGAAGGTGGGGGTCATAATCGTGGTCATGGGGGCTTAATCGTCTTTTACGGGCGTAATATCAAGGTCGCAAATATGGGCCGCCAGCCGCCGCAGCGCCGGTTCGAGCAGGCCCTGTGCGTGCACGCGCACCAGAGGCGTGTCGATCCAGCGCGCCTGCGCCAGCCAGCCGTGGATGTGCAGAAGCAGGGCATTGGGGGTCGAACCATGTACCGCCGCGCTCAGTTGCGCCCAGTCCGGCGGATTAGGCACGCTGGGGGCCGCAGCCGCAAAGGCCGCATCGCTCAGGCGGTATTCGGTCAGAACCAGCGTCAGTTCATCGTAAAACGGCTGATCGACGCGCAGGTCTTCCAGCGTAACGTCCTTCAACACATCGGCGGCGATCCGCAGACGGTCGGGCCAGTTGTCGGTGACCTGTGTCAATTGGCAAACCGGATGGACTTGATGAGAAAGAACACGGTTCCCGGCTTTCCTTCGGGTTGCGGCCTGTAGGCCCCCACAGCATCCAGCACCCTTACGGCAACCGCCGTCATCTCCCAGCCGAGCGAATTGAGTTCGTCGTCTTCAAGATAGGTTGTTGTCAGTTCTTCGATCTCGTTGTCGAGACCGAACTGCCAAACCTTTTCCAAATCCTGCGTAATATGGTCCGGCCAGTGGCTGTTGCGAACGCCCCACATCCAGTCCTTTGATCCCGTCGTACCCACAACCTGAATATCGGCTATGACTTTTGGAACACCCTCATCCGAAAAGATCAGGGTCCCCACATCCACATCATAATCCCAGCGAGGATAGCCACTGATCCCGTATTGCGCCCGCAATATGTCCTGCTTGTCCATCAACTGATGGATCGCCTCGTGCTTCCAGTCTTCGTACCAATCCGGCGCATTCATGCGGGTCTCCCTGAAAGCCCTTGCTAACATCCTCCCCCTGACATCAGAGGAGGGGTTAAGCCCGCGCCCGTTTGATGGCTATATCGACCTGACCGTGCAGGAAATCGACAAAGCCTATGCCTTGCGCCGCCAGCGCCTTGGGGTAGAGCGACGAGGCCGTCATACCAGGCAGGGTATTGGTTTCGATAAACACCGGGCCCTTATCAGAGACGATAAAGTCCGAGCGCGTATAGCCCCGGCACGACAGCGCCTTATGCGCGGCGATGGCCAGCCGCTGAATCTCCGCCATCACCTCCGGCGCAAAGCGCGCGGGGCAGATTTCCTGCGTCTTGTTGGACAGATATTTGGAGTGGTAATCAAAGGCCCCGCGGTCCGGGATGATCTCGATGGGCGGCAGGGCGATCAGCGTCCCGTCGGCCTGCTCAAGCACGGCGCAGGTGGCCTCGGCCCCCGTCACAAACGGCTCGATCAGATAGGGTTGCTCTTTCGCCGCTTCGCGCACCGCCACAAGGTCATTGGTCGAGTTGACGAAGATCAGGCCAAAGCTCGACCCGTCCTGTGCCGGCTTGGCGACCAGCTTACCGTACTCGGCAAAGGCGGCGTCAAGATCGCTGAGCGCAATGCCCGCCGGCGACGGCACCCCGGCGCAGGCGGCAAAGCGCTTGGCCGACACCTTGTCAAAGGCCAGATGCGAAGCCGCCGAACCGGAGCCGGTAAACGGCACGCCGCGCGCCTCGCACTTAACTTGAAACTCGCCATTCTCAGCAATGCCGCCGTGCAGGCCCAGGACCAGCACGCGGTCTTCGGCGGCGGCACGATCCAGCGCCTGATCAATGGTCCCCAGATCGTGGCCATCGGCACGGAAGGGCACTTCGAACGGTCGCTGGTGACCCAGAAGCGCCAGAGACGAGGCCTCATAGACGTGATTGTCCTCGTCCCAGAACCACAGATCGGCTTCGGGCAGGGCCTTGTGCAGAGATTGGGTGGTGGCGACGGCCACCAGACGCTCGCGGCTCAGGCCGCCGAAAAGCAGGGTCAGGCGCATAAAAACCTCAATTCAGTTCGAACGGTTCAAGGCCCGACAGGCGCAGGGCTTTGGGACGTTCCGGCGGCACGCGCGGCGCAAAGCCGCGTACCTCATCGGCGACGTGTTTGATATGGTCGGGCGTGGTGCCGCAGCAGCCGCCCAGAATATTGACCAGCCCGTCCTTGGCCCATTCGTGCAGTTCATGCGCGGTTTCGTGCGGCTGCTCGTCATACTGCCCCATGGCGTTGGGCAGACCAGCATTGGGATAGGCGGCGACCAGCGTATCGGCCACGCGCGCCAGTTCGGCAATGTGCGGGCGCATCAGGTCGGCCCCCAGCGCGCAGTTAAAGCCGATGGCAAACGGTTTGGCGTGCTTGACCGAGTTCCAGAAGGCCTCCGCCGTCTGGCCGCTGAGGGTGCGGCCTGAGCGGTCGGTAATAGTGCCCGAAATCCAGATGGGTAGCTTGTCCAGCCCCTCGTCCTCAACGTCCATGATGGCCTTCAACGCCGCCTTGCAATTCAGCGTGTCGGTAATGGTCTCGACCAGATAGAGGTCCACCCCGCCCTCATTCAGGGCACGAATCTGCTGCTTGTAGGCCGCATAGACCTGATCGAAGGTGACGCTGCGCGCCCCCGGATCGTTCACGTCCGACGACATGGACAGCATCTTGTTCAACGGCCCGATGGAGCCCGCCACAAAACGCGGTTTTTCCGGCTCCTTTGCCGTCCAGGCATCGGCAGCGGCGCGCGCCAGCTTCGCCCCTTCGTAATTGATGTCCCAGCAGGCCTGCGCATCGAGGTGGTAGTCGTCCATGGCAATGGTCGTCGCCGAGAAGGTATTGGTCTCGGAAATGTCGGCCCCGGCCGCGTAGTATTGATTGTGCAGGTCGGTGATGATGTCCGGCCGCGTCAGGCACAGGATGTCGTTATTGCCCTTCATCTGACCGACATGGTCCTTGAAGCGCTCGCCGCGAAAATCCTGTTCATCGAGGCCACGCCGCTGGATCATCACGCCCCATGATCCATCAAGGATGAGGATGCGTTCTTTGGCGGCGGCTTTCAGCGTGTCAATGCGGTCCTGACGGGTCATATCGGTCTCCCTCCTCCCTTGCAAGCCCTTGGGCGAAGCGGGGGAGGAGCATGTTAATTGCGCTTCCGCAGAAGCAGGTTCAGTTCGCTGTTCCATTCCGGCGGCAGCAGGGCCAGCGGGCTGGAGCGGCGCGTTTCGATCACAAAGCGCGTCTCCAGACGCCGCAACAGGTCACGATAGTCAAAGCCCAGATGGTGCGGGTAGTAGCCCCCGCCGCCTTCAAAGTCCACGCGCAAGCGCTCGAAACGGATATCGCCGCGCGCCGCCTGCGCGATGCGCTCAGCGTCCGTGTCGAAATCCGCCCGCCGACGCCCGCGGAACCAGCCCTTCACCCACGCCACCGGCCCCGTCTCGACCGGCACACCGACAATCAGCACGCCATCAGGCTTCAAAAGCCGGTGCATCTGGGCCAGCGCCGCCTCCGTCTCTTGCGGTGGGAGGTGCTCGAACACCTCCAGACAGAAGATGGCGTCCGCACGGGCATCGGCAATCCCCTCGATCTCGGCCACCACCGTCACGCCGCTCAGCGCGCCGACATGCGCCACCGCCTGCGCCCGCAACTGCGGCGACGGCTCAAAACAGATGACCTCGCCATCGGGACAGGCCTGACGTAGCTGTCGCGCCAGTTCACCATCGCCGGCGCCGTAGTCGATACTGAGCGCCGGACGCCGCCCTTTCAGCAGGGCAATCGCATCATCGAAGCGCTTGCGTTGCAGATAGCGCTTGAACGGATTGGGGTCCGCCCGCGTAATCGAAGCGTAGTCGGGTTGAAGAGACATGATAAGGCAATCAGGCGGCGGTCGGCTGACCGTCCCTTAGACCCAGAACGCGACAGATGGAATAGACCAGTTCGGCGCGATTGAGCGTGTAGAAGTGAAAATGGTTCACCCCTTCGCGCTCCAGCCCCAGCACCTGCTCGACCGCCACGGCCGAGGCTAGCAGTTTACGCGTCTCCGCATCGTCGTCGAGACCTTGGAAAAGCTCTTGCAGCCAGTCGGGCACTGCGGCTTCGCAGGCCGCCGCCATCTTGCGCAGGCCCTTGAAATTGGTCACCGGCATGATGCCCGGCGTCAGATCGATCTGAATACCAGCGTCGGCCACGGCATCGCGGAAGCGCAGGAAGGTTTCCGGCTCAAAAAAGAACTGGCTGATACCGCGCGTCGCCCCGGCATCGACCTTCTGACGCAACACGTCGAGATCAAAGTCCAGAGAGGGTGATTGCGGGTGTTTTTCCGGATAGACGCCGACGCTGACTTCGAAATCGCCGATGCGGCGAATAGCGGCGGTCAGCTCAGTGGCGTTCTGATAACCGTCGGGGCGCGGCGTGTACTGACCATCCTGAAGCCCGCCGGGCGGGTCGCCGCGCAGAGCCACGATGTGGCGCACGCCGGCATTCCAGTATTCGCGGATGACCTCATCAACCTCTTCGCGTGAGGCCTCGACGCAGGTCAGATGCGCGGCGGGTTTCAGCGCGGTCTCGTCCAGTATGCGCTTCACCGTGCGGTGGGTACGTTCACGCGTCGAACCGCCCGCGCCATAGGTGACCGACACGAAGCTGGGGTTCAGCGGCTCAAGGCGGCGGATAGCGCCCCACAGGCTCTCTTCCATCTCCGCCGACTTGGGCGGGAAGAACTCAAACGAGACATTGAGGTGCGACGCCCCGGCGCGGACCGAGCGGGCGATGGCGGACTGAACAAAGGCGGGCGGCGGAGCCATAAGCGTATTCTCTGTAGCGTTTTATAGGGTGTATCAGGCTTTTTGCATCAGCCAGATGCGCACGGTCAGACCGGGCTCCTGATGCGGCGGCAGGGACAGGTTGCGTAAGGCGCTGAGCCCGGCCACCTTCTGCCAGTGGCCCATATCGTCATCGCCGATGCCCAGGCGACGGTGCTGATATTCGTCGCGCATGATCTCCAGCCGGTGCGGGGCGAAATCGACGATCAGCAGGCGTCCGCCCGGTTTCAGCAGCCGCGCCGCCTCCTTCAGTGCCTGCCCCGGATCGGGCAGGAAGTGCAGCACCTGATGGATGACGACCAGATCGGCACTCTGACCATTGAGCCGTGTGGCCAGTATGTCACCATGGCGGAAGTCGATACCGCTCAGGCCTGCCTCGCGCGTGCGGGCGCGGGCGATATTGAGCATCTGCTGCGACAGGTCGAGCCCGATGGCGTATTGCGCGTTCGGCGCCAGCAGGCTGAGCATCCGCCCCGACCCGGTGCCCAGATCGACAATGGTTTCGACCGGCGCATCCCCCACCAGCGACTGAATAGCCGTCTCGACCTCGGCATCATCGACATAGTGCGAGCGGATCTGATCCCAAACCGGGGCGATGTTTTCAAAATAGCCCTGCGCCGCTTCAAGCCTCTGGCCGCGCACCTCTTCCAGCGCGCGCAGATCGGCGCTGTTTTCGTCGCCCAGCGCGCTCAGCACCGCGTCGATCAGCGGCGTCAGGGCCGGATGCTCGCTCAGGCGGTAAAAGACCCAGGCCCCATCCGGGAAGCGGTCAATCACCCCGGCCTCGTTCATCAGCTTGAGGTGGCGTGAAATGCGCGGCTGACTCTGATTGAGAATCCGCACCAATTCCATGACAGACAGTTCTTCATGCGCTAAAAGACGCAAAAGACGCAGACGCGTGGGTTCCCCCATCGCCTTTAACGCCTCCAGCAGCGCCGCCTCGCCCAGTATGTCGCTCGATTTCATATAATCATATAAAGATGTCTTTATGTGATTTTGCAAGCGTAAAATCACACCCACAGCTTGCAATGCGGTATCGACAGGCCTGCGACAGCGTTACACATGGCGGGGGGACGTGTGGTTTCCCACATATCGGCGTATGATAAGAACAGATAACAGCGGAGTTCCGGCCCCATGACCGATAAAGCCTCACTTTCGACGGCCATTTCCCGCGGCCTGCGCCGCCGCTGCCCCGCCTGTGGCGAAGGCCATGCCTTCCGGGGCTATCTCAAGGTGGTGGACACGTGCAGCCACTGTCAGACGCCGCTGGGGGCCTATCCCTGCGACGACGGCCCGGCCTATGTGACCATGCTGCTGGTCGGGCATCTGGTCATTGCGCCGATGTTTGCCTTTGAGTTTTTCTGGAACTTCCCGCTGGAAATCGTGGTGCCGGTGACCCTCACCATTATGGGGGCCCTGACCCTTCTGATGCTGCCCTTCATCAAGGGCGGGTTTCTGGGCCTGATCTGGCATCACGGGCTCAAAAGGTTCCGATAACGGCTTAACTTGAACTTGACGGAATCCCTTTTGCGGAGAATCCTCACGCCGACGCCCGATGGCGTTGCCAACAAACGGAGACTCTCATGGCGCACAAGTTCCTGATCAAGAAGAACAAGGCTGGCGAATTCGTCGCCTATTTCGTCTATAATTCCGAGACGATTTTCTGGACCGAGGGCTATGCGTCCAAGGCCTCGGCCAAAAACGCCATCGAGTCGATCAAGAAGAACGGCCCGGACGCCGAAATCGAAGATCAGACGGTCGAATAGGCGTCGCCTCAAGTTATGAAAAAAGCCCGGAGGCTGCGGCCTTCGGGCTTTTTTGGTTTTGTACCGGTGAGCACGGCTCAGGCCATATTCAGCGTATCGCGGATGATGGCGATGGAACCTTGCGATTCTTCGGTGCATTCCATATGCAGTCGGTCGATTTCCTCCTGCGCGAACTCACGCATCAGCATGGCCGCCTGCGGCGACAGGGCCATCAGCGTGCGCACGGAAGCGCGGGCAAGGGCAAGGGAGGCGTCGAGATCGACCAGGTTAGCGGTATCACGGGCTACGGCAAGGGCGTAGAGGCGCGACGCCACATCGGATGAGCTATCGGACATAGGTATTTTCTGTTCTGACCTGAAAAGTCTTTTTTGGGGGAGGAAAACCGCAGGCCCGCACAAACACACGCTCAGGCCACGGATACGCAACGCGTTATACCAGCGCGGACTAATATCATGCCGCTCCCTGAGAAATCCACAACGCGGCCTTTGGGCGCCTCACCGGCGCACCACCCATTCTCATCTGATTTTAAAGGCTATTTTTCAGGGGGCAGGAGATTTATGCACAGAGCCGCCCGAATGATCGAATTTATCCGATAATTCGACCCCATTTTGCAAAGGACTGCGAAAGTTTGCAAATATATGGCATCGCAAAAAGCAGAAATTACCGCCTGAGCTTTCTGTATAGAAACAATTGCATGGCCTGTGCGGCAGGTCAATCCATATTTCATCATGTGACTTATTTTCACAATTCTGAAAATCGCGCACAAAAAAACCCGCTGTTTCCAGCGGGCCTTTCGGTAGTATTTTAAAGATCAACCGATCTTCTTGGCCAGACGTTCCTGACCTTCGCGGATCAGCTGAGCGGCCTGTTCCGGATCACCCCAGCCCAGAACGCGGGTTTCCTTGTTCTTCTCCAGATCCTTGTAGTGGGCGAAGAAGTGGGTGATCTGCTCGATCATGATGGCCGGCATCTGACGATAGCTCGACACATTGGTGTAATAAGGGTGCAGTTTGTCCACCGGCACGGCCAGAATCTTCTCGTCCTTGCCCGCTTCGTCTTCCATCAGCAGCACGCCAATGGGGCGCGAACGGATGACCACGCCCGGATAGACCGGCGTCGGACCAACCACCAGAATGTCACAGGGGTCGCCGTCGTCAGCGAGGGTATGCGGGATAAAGCCGTAGTTACCCGGATAGAACATGGACGTATAGAGGAAGCGATCGACGAACAGCGCGCCGGAATCCTTGTCCATTTCGTACTTGACGGGCATGCCGCCCTGCGGAATTTCGATGACGGCGTGGATGTCCCAGGGAGCGTTCGGACCGACGGAAATCTTGTCGAGATTCATTGGATGTCTTTATTGTTAAACGGCATTGAGGATATGGTTTGGGCGCTGTCATAAGCGGTCCGCTTCTTTCGCACAAGCGAAGTCTGCGTTTTTTGTTTTCGCACTTTGCTACAATTTGTTACCCGGCAAGGATTTATCGCTTGTCAGGCGACTTCGAAGCGCTTCATTTAGACCAAAGTCGGATAACAACAGAGACTTAGCAAAGACCGCATCCATGGAACTGATCGTCAAACTGTTCGGTAGCTGGCGCGATTTCGCCGCCCTTCTGGTCTTCATCTTTTGCTGGCTGGGCTATGAGCCGGTGCTCAAGGCCCTGTCCAAGAAATCGGGCGTGATCTTCAAGGACCTGACCATCGTGCGACGCGCCTGGATGAAGGAAATGGTCATCCGCTCGTTCAAGCTCTACGACTCCAACCTCATCGGGCATGGCGTCAATTCGATGAGCTTTTTCGCCTCGGCCAACCTCATCCTGATTGCCGCCGTCGCCGGGGCCATCTTTACCGGCGACCTGTCGTACAAGAGCGCGCACGCGCTCGGCATCGACACCTCGTCCTCAGCCCTGCTCCTGATGAAGCTGGCTCTGGTCATGGTCTGTCTGGCGCGCGGGCTTCTCAACTTCATCTGGGCCCTGCGTCAGACCAACTACGCCGTCGCCGCCATGGGGGCGGTGCCCGAAAACATCGACCCGCAGAGCGCGCAGGCCTTTACCGAAGCCGTGTCGGACATTTTTGAGCCGGCCATGTCGAACTTTTCGCAAGGCGTGCGCGGCTACTACTTCTCGCTGGCAGCTGCCGCGTGGCTGTTCGGCCCCATCCCTCTGGCGCTGGCCAGTATCGGGGCCACCGCGCTTCTGGCCTGGCGGCAATCGCGCTCACAGGCGGCGCGCGGCCTGCGCCGGATGCGTGAGCTTCTCGAAGACCATCCCTACCCTACCCGCACGCGCCCCATCTATGACGGTAAGGTCGAGGCCGAAAGCGAAAATGCTGCGTCGCAGCAAGATAAAACAAATATAGAAACGAAAGCCGGCTGAATCGTTTTCTAAATAACGCAAAGGTTTGCTTAACTTTAATTCTTACGCATAGGAACCATTGTAACGATACGTGATCATACAAATGCGTTTTCCGCTTGTGGATTTTTGCATCGCAACGTATAAAGTCAGTGTTCGACGTTTTTACGTCGATGCCCTTCCTGGGCGTTTCCTCCCTGTAGACTTTAAGCCGCGCTCGTGTAGCGCGGCTTTTTTTTGACCGAATACGGCGATTACCTGAGTTTCAACCCGTCGATCACCGCTGCGATGGCCGCCTGCATCCGCTCGGCTTTGGGGCTGAGGGTCAGGGTTGCCTCATCCATGTAGAGCCCGCGGTTCAGCTCGATCTGTAGCGCCTCGACCCCCTTATGCGGCTGGGCGTAGCGTTCCAACGTATAGCCTCCGGCAAAGGGATGGTTATGCGCCACGCGGAAGCCGTGCGCTTCAAACACCTGCCGCACAAAAGCCGTCAGGCCGGGCGCGCACGCCTCACCATGCAGATCACCCAGCACAATATCCGCCAGTTTCGCCGACGGCTGGGCCTCTGTGCCCGGCTTCAGCGTTGTCGAGGGCATGGAGTGCCAGTCGATCAGCGTCACCCGCCCGTGCGCCGATTTCGCTTCGGCCAGCGCCTCGGTCAGCGCCCGGTGATAGGGTACGTGCACCTGCGCCAGACGCCGCGCCGCCTCCTCATAGGTAATGGGCTGTGCGTGAATCTCCCGCCCGCCGGACAGGCAGCGCGGAATGACGCCGTAACCGGCGCGCACGCGCAGCGACTGGCTGAGCGCGCCCTTCGGCAGCGCGCCACGTATCAGGCGCGGGTCCAGCTCCAGCGGGTGGCGGTTCACATCGACATAGGCGCGGCTGTAGTTGGCGCGCACGGCCCATACCCCTTCAAGCGTCTCAAACCCGACCAGCGCATCGACAAAGGCGTCTTCGGTCATGCGCAGGTGCTGCGCCTCATAGCGCGCGGCGGCCACAAAGGCCGGCGGCAGATACGGTCCCGAATGCGGCAGGCCGAACACCAGCCCGCAACCCCTTACCGTCGGACGGCGTACATCCACGGCAGGGACGGTTTCAACTGGGGATGAAAGGTCGGCCATTAAACCCGTGATAAGACAATTCTGCGCTCTCTTCACCCCTAATTTACACCTGCGCCCTAATCATCTACTCTCTGAACAAACGGGGCCCCTTTCCCACAGGACCGGGATTAATGACCAAGATTCTCCTCGCGGAAGACGAAAATTCCGTGCGCAGCTTCCTGACGCGCGCTCTTCAGCGCGCCGGCTATGACGTTGTAAGCTGCCCCGATGGCGACAGCGCCATCGAAGCCCTCGATCAGGGGCCGTATGACCTTCTGCTGACCGACATTGTGATGCCTGGGGCTGATGGCATCGAAGTGGCCAAGGTCGCCTCACAGCGCCAGCCGGGCCTGAAGATCATGTTTATCACTGGCTTTGCCGCCGTGGCGCTCAACGCGCAAAAGGCCTCCCCCGAAGCCAAGGTCCTCGAAAAGCCGGTGCATCTGCGCGAGATCGTCACCGAAGTCGAACGCCTGATCGCCGCCTGACGGGTCAGGGCAGGCGGCACGCGCAGATTTTTAAGTTGCGCTAACGCTTCGCTCCTTGAGCGCGGGCGAGATCGTCACCGAAGTCGAACGCCTGATCGCCGCCTGATGGGTCAGGGCAAGCTACCTTAATCATACCTCCCCAGCTTGCTGGGGAGGGGGACCATTTGCGAAGCAAATGGTGGTGGGGGTGTTTCCGGCTGTCGTGCAAACAACGATCCCGCAATCCCACACTTTCCACATTTTTGATCGCAAAAGCCCTTGCCACCGCCATTTTCGGCGGCTATACACCCGCTCCTCGCACCGGCACAGCGTTGCCGAACACAATAGTGGACTCGTAGCTCAGCGGGAGAGCACTACGTTGACATCGTAGGGGTCACAGGTTCAATCCCTGTCGGGTCCACCATTTTATTATTATCATATAGCGTTTTGCGTTTTCAGTGTTTTTGGCACTGGAATCTAATTACCTTGTTTATTACAGCTTGACTTTTTCTTATAATTGGAACAAAATAAGAACTTAAATTAAGCTTTCCCGGAGTAGGCGTTATGGAGCGGGAGGTGACGGACGCTACGGAGCGATCACGGTACCCGACGTAGAAACTATCCCTGCTAGCGATTCTAGCTATCCACAAAGTTGACTCTTTCTAAAAAATGCAACTTTGTTTTTGGAAGGGAGAATCGAAGGGGAAGCCATGGCTACCAGCTATCACGTTGTTCATTATCGGCATCTTGAGTCTACGGACAAAACGATAAACCTTGAAGCGTCGCTTCGCGCGGCATTCAACACCACGGGACAAACGCAAGAAGCGCTTTGGATGCGGATTGGCGACCGCCTGTACAATCTACCAAATGATAAAGATGAGAGGTCGCTTCTGGTTAATCGAGCCTCAGACCTCACCAGTGCAGTGTTTGGCGAAATTTGCCTTATACAAAAACACGATCTTCAGGCCATGTTGAAGCTTCAGGAAAGCGTGCTGAAAATATCTGCTACGACGACTGTCAAAGCTTATGATTTAGAAGATCGTGAAGCGCCTTCCGGTCTCAAGTTTATCAGGGGAATGGCTTACTGGATGGTTATTAAAAACCACCTGTTTTTCGTAAAAACACAAGCCATGGGAGCGGAACTGATCGCAAGTTACTTCGATTGGCTTTTAAAGGACCGCACCGGCGTTATGGCGCCTAGTATCGCTTTCATGCTTCAGGCTCAAATAGATCAATCTGCGGTTAGTGGTGATTTGGGTGAAATACGATCACTAAAGGTGAAAACATCTTCAGGCACAAAGCTTAAAATCATTCCCGACGAAGCCGATGAGGTCAAATTCACAGAAACAGACTATTCAAAGCATGTCAAAAGCTCGACCGTCGCCGACGGAACAGCTCTTTCGATATTTGAGAATATTTTTGGCTCCAAACAGGCAGAATCGTTGGCCGAGTCGTTAGGGCCGAAAGAGGAGCTAATCGCTGATACCTCATTCCGCATCAAAGGTCGGCGAACGAACGAATCTAGGAAGCGCATGAAAGATATCGTCAATGCGGCTGCTGATACAGACTTGGGTGAGATACGGGTAGAAGGTAAGGACTTTAAAATGTCTCACGGCGATGCCATTTTAAGAACGACGATGCCGTTCGACCAACCTTATGACGGCAGCAATCTTCTGGAATTTGACAATGTCGCCGACCAACTTACGAAAGTTTATAAGCGTTTCGTCGAAGACGGTAAGATAAAGGCCTAATGAAAAGATGGGTTTACATTTTGGGGATATTAATAACGGGCATTCTGTGCGCGTTATCGATACCCCTTGATTTTTTTCTGAAAGGACTACAACTAGCCGGCACGGCCCTGTCCATACAAATTGCTGCGGTTTTCGTTCGGCTTAACCGAGGAATGCCCACACTCACTTGGAATAAACTTGAGCCAAACGAAACTGAAAAATTAACCTCTAGTATTGTGAATCTTACATCTGAGTATATAGCTATTATTTTTATAAACGCCATTGTATTATTATTTGGACTAGCACTTTTGGTATCGGACCACAGCCGTCTTCTCTGGCCCAATATAACACAGCCATTAATTGTTTTTTTGTTCACAAGCTTGTTCGCACTTTGTTGGGTGCGAATGGGATATGTGATTTGGCGAGATTACGATATCGTCAAATTGCAAAAGGCAATTATTGATTTAAGCGCCAGAAGGGAAGCTGAAGCCGAGGCAAAGAAGGAAGCGGAAGCGGTCTTAAAATCGATAGCTGAGGCGGGTCTTGCAGTTGAACCACGCCCTGCCCCTAAAGCATGGTTGGAGCATTAAGCTAAACCGCTCCTGTTGCCCGCCCGTACACAGCGCCACTCCCTCATCCGGGGCCTTGAATTAAATACACACCATGGCCACAAAGGTTGTGCTGGACCTAAGATAGCTTTCCAATCCTCAGCTCGCATACAACTTAAGGCGGCCTCATCAGTTTTCTGACGAGGGCCCTCCCGAGCCGTCTGCCTCGAGACCGGACCACATAGGCTTTTCTGCTGCCACAAACAGGTCAGCCACAGGCGCAGGCTGACGCTGCGAATTTAAAACTTACATCTGGCGTCGATATAGTCAGCGGTACCGTGCGCAACGGGGAGATTGAGATGGACGGCCACAGCCACCCGACCACGGGACGCCCGCTTTGTTCTGACGCTTCGCAGAGCGCCTGCCTCCGGCGTTACTCAGAGGTGCGGGCCGCAACCCTGCGCCTCGCCGCGCCCCTGTCGGCGGAGGACATGGTGGTACAGTCCATGCCCGACGCCAGCCCGGCCAAGTGGCATCTGGCGCACACCAGCTGGTTCTTTGAGACGTTTCTGCTCAGTCCCCGCCCCGGCTATGCGCCGTTCGATCCGCACTATGGCTATCTGTTCAACTCCTATTACGAAGCCAAAGGCGCGCGTCAGCCGCGGGCCCAGCGCGGTGTCCTCACCCGCCCGGCCCTGAGCGATATTCTGGCCTATCGTCAGCACGTCGATCATCATATGCGTGACCTGATCGCCGCCGGGCTCGATGCCGAAAGCGAGACCCTGCTGGCGCTCGGTCTGGCGCACGAGGAGCAGCATCAGGAACTGCTGCTGATGGACGTTTTGCACCTGTTCAGCCTGTCACCGCTGGCCCCGGCCTATGATCCGAACCTTGCCGCCGACGCCCCGGCGGGCGAGGCCCGGTTCATCCCCTGCGCCGGCGGGCTGGTCGAGATCGGCGCGACAAACGACGGGTTTGCTTTCGACAATGAGCGGCCGCGCCATAAGGTGTGGCTGGAACCCTATCAGATCGCCGATCGGCTGGTGCGCAATGGCGACTGGCTGGCCTTTATGCACGACGGCGGCTATGCGCGACCCGAGCTGTGGCTGTCCGACGGCTGGGCCCGCGTGCAGGCCGAGAGCTGGCGCGCCCCCCTTTACTGGCGGCCGGACGGCGAGCAGTGGCAAGCGTTCAGTCTGCGCGGCCTGCACCCCGTCGATCCCGACGCACCCGTCACCCACATCAGTGAGGTGGTCCCGGAAAATCGGACAAGGTGCTAAGCTTGTGTCGTTCTCTGAGAAGGACGAGACAAATGACAGGCAAACGCACGAAGTATTCGGGTGATTTTAAAGCGAAGGTGGCGCT
>NZ_JAIXSV010000204.1 GCF_027484505.1 Asticcacaulis sp. | reverse complement strand
TTTTTCTGTGCATGGCCATTCTCATGTTTGCCACCAAGAAACCAATGCACGGCGTGGCTTTCCTCGTCAATGCCATCGTCGGTGTCGTGCTGATCTGGAAGTGGGACTGGATCAGCAGCATGATGACATCCGAATCGCAACCCACGAGGATGCGATATGTGTTTCAACAAGGAAGAAACCCTTATTTAACAATCAGTGACCCTGACGATGAGTAGGCCCAACAATGACAAAAAAAAATGCTTGTGCAAAAGAGTTTAATGAATAAAAATATCGAGTCGAATGGCTGAACTTTATGCATCGCTGCTGGTGGTGAGCGGCATGTTTTTGCTTGTCGCGTTGATTCTGTGGCTTACACATAATTCTACCGAGTCGCTCATCATGTTGGTCTGTGGACTTTTTTTCCTAGCGGGCGCAGCAGCCAGCTTCTGGCTAACAAAGCCAAAGAAGAAAGCACAACATCAAAAGGCTCCAGATCTCACATTTCGCGACTTGCAATTCGATGATAATTCAGACGAACTCATGAGAGCCGTCTGGCTGGCAGCGCAGCAAAAAATGCAAGAAGCAACACAACGAGCCAAAGAAAAAAGCGAAAGAGAATTCCAACAAATTGTGCAGAGAGACAATCAATAAATAATTTTTTTTTATTATACCAAAGTCAAAAAATTTAAAGACAAGTTTCCAAACCAAACCGACCAAAAAAAAAATGGACTGGATCAAAAAGTCTCTGCGCTTGGACCAAGAACACCCGCCTTACAAATTGATTGCCGGCGTTTTGTGCGGCCTGCTAATCACGCTGGGAATTGTGTTGATTGCCATTGGCGCAACCGGTTCAGGCGTGGGTATCATTCTGTTGGCTCTGCTGTGTCTGAGCGTGGTCCTCTTCAAGAAACAGCTGCGGCGGATCTTCAATCCCAGCACAAGTGACAAATTGAGAGATTTGATTGCATGAAAAAAAAAAATAATGTGTGAGAAGTTGTTCCAATAAAAAAAAGTCCTTTGCAGAAAATGCTGGGTTTCACATTCAAACTCGCCGGCGGGTGGAAAGGATGGGCCGTCTTCCTTGGTCTAGCAGCCCTCTGTATCGCCCTGCTTGTTCTTGCATACGTTTATCTGTCCAAGAACGACAAGCTTATCGGTATTGGCATGCTTATTGCTGGCGTGGCCACCGCAGCCGTGTTGGCATATTCGCACGCCGTGCCGATTATCGCCAATGATGTCAGGCCCAACGCGGTCAAGTATGACGATTTGGTCAATGTAGAAGAGGAACAAGGGGGAGAGGAAGAGGAACAAGAACAAGAAGAACTGAGCATGATTGATGAAAGCGATGCGCAACCATTTATCAACAACCAAACTGATCAGGCAACAAATCAGGACGAAGAAGAAACACATGTAGTGTTGAACAAGCGTGATTTTTCAGGCGTCGTTCGCGACATTGCTCAAGCCGAAAGCGAGGCCTTGAGAAAACTCGAGTAGACAGACACTTTTTAAGCAAGCAGGCGAGGTCTAATTATGTCAACATATTGTATTGACCGAGCGTCCCACCACTTGACGTCTGCGACCGACGCCTGGCGCAGCGACGCATCCATGACGCCATAAAACATTCTTTTGGTTTCAAATGGCTTAAGGCCGAATCTGCTGTTTTCAGACGGTTTTGTGCACAGACCAAACCTTACGGGCTGCATCAGGTACCACACCAGTTCTAAAACGTACTCTTGGGTCACAGCAGCGTCTTTTCGAAACACGACCCACTTGTTATCGTTATCCGTGTCTTGCAGAAACTCCTTAATTGAAGTAAACGTTTTGAACAGTTGATTATTGCAAATGAGCGGCGAGTCTGTGAGATCAATGACACAGAAGCTCGGCCGGCAAACTTGGCGACACGTGAAGTTGTTGTGTCCGAAAGAGAAATCGCGGTCCAGCGGCCCGCACGTTCCCTCATCATAGCAGCGGTGCGCCAGCTCATACATGTCTGCTACACTGCAAACACGGTCTGTGATATATCTGCACATGGTCGGATCGGTGGTGAGTCGACGGTTGGACACGGCCAACCACTGGCCAAAGGTTTCGTCTGGAATCGGCAACTCCTTGAGGTCGTGCTCATAAGCCAGACCAAACCATTCTTTTGGAAAGATGACGACTTTTTTATCGCGCGGAGCAGATGACATCCATGCCGCCCACCAGCCAAACGAGCTGTTGGCAATAACAAAGGCCGACGCAGTCGACATCCACAACATTTCATGCCACGGGGCGTGCTTTTTGTTTTTGGAGCTGTTGATCAATGTGTAAGCAAAGGTTATTTGTACGTGCGGAACGGCATGTTGCAAAACAGGCACCAGAGTCGTTTGCACGTCCTCACGCGATTGTTCCTCGCAAAAGAGCACGGCTTCGGTCAGGCCGGTTTTCTCCGCCATGATTGTAAGTGCGTCTACATAGTATCGGTCCGACGCCACCGGCAAATAGCTGTACAAGTGCTGATGTGAAGCGTAATCTCCTCGCCGGACGTGCAACACGATTTTTCCGTTCAAAGACGGCAGGCCGAAATCTTGCAGCGCGCACGCCCGACGACCCGGCACGCAAAAAATGTCGTTCAAAATCCAGCTGTTTTCCCTGGCAAAGTAGTTGTAATTCTGTCGATATCCCGTGGCAAACACATTTGTTTTGTTCATTGTGACAATAGGTTCGTGAGCAAAACTACCTCTTTTTTCAGCTTGGACGGCAAACGATGGCGGCAGGCGTTTTACGGCAACAAAAAATACCGTATTCAGTTTGATTCGAGCCATGCCTGCCTGCACGCAGCGAAGAGAAAAGTCCGCGTCGGCATTGTCTTTGGCATTGTAAATGTGCAAGTCTCGTTGGGCTTCTT
>NZ_JAIXSV010000054.1 GCF_027484505.1 Asticcacaulis sp. | reverse complement strand
TCGGCGGCGATGATGTAGGGAAAACAGTCTCTATACATTGCAAAAAAATGGAGTATTTTGATTTGGGTAGAATTAATATTTCGCCATTCGAATTCTTTGCTACTTTTTTATTAAATGCTCCATTGGTGGTGGTTTGGTCTTCTATTTCAGTGTTCCCTTTTGCCCTGTCTGTCTTGTTTAAAGGATACTGGGGTCATGTATTAATCTACTTTGTTTTTGCGGGTTTGGTGATTGGGGTATATCTGTCACTGATCAAAAGACTGTCGGCGCACCAGGAAGGGCGACGGGCGATGACCCGGGCTATGGATGCGGGCTTTGGTCTGCGCCTTCTATCGCTCGGGGCGGGATGCCTCATCCTTTATGGATGGTATGCCCTCATGGCGCAGTGTCTGGCCTGGGCCGGGCCCCTGCCCGGAAGCGTCGATGGCTTCCCAGCTTTTCTGCCGCCTCTGGTGGGTTTCAGTATTGGTGCCATGGCGCTGCTTGCGGAATGGGTCCGATCCTTTCGACAAGGGCAGGCGCCTGTTGGCGCTGCGGCTCCGCTGAGTTCGCCAAAGCCGGTGGCTCAGCCCGATGAACTCCCGGCAAGCGATTTCCACGGCCCCGGCCCCGTCGGGGGGCCCTCGGAAAGCCCCAGACGTGCCCATTTGCAGATGATTGTCGTCTGCGCAGCTGCGTTCACCATCATTACAACGGCCTTGGTGAACCTTCCAGCCGCACCTGTTCCCTGGATCGGCGTTGCGGCCAGTGTGATCATTGCCGTGCTGGTGATATGCTTGGCCATTCCATCGGAACCGGGGACAGAGGCGGGGCGCAGCAACGGGCTATTCTCCATGGCAGGCCTGTTGCTGTCTGCCGTGCCGGTGCTGGGCATGCTGGTCCTGGGTGGGGGGATTGTGATCGCGGGCGTCGCCGGCACGGGTTCCGCAGCGGCATCCCTGATCATGGCCCTGCCAACCGCCTGGGCTGCCGCCCTCTATGCGCAGGCGACGTTGCGCCGGGCGGGCGGCTATGTCCGCATTGATCAATCCGATGCGCCCGCTGCACTAGGGCCCCTGACCATGGGTATCGCCGATGGGAACCATTGGTTTCCCATTCTGACCAGGCACCAGCGGGCCTGGGGCACCATCATCGCGACAATTGTCTATATGGTGGCGATGGGGATCGCCTTGCTCTTGGTCGGGGCGTCGGGTCCTGAATGGGGGCTTGTTCCGGCGGCGGGTATGGTCGGAGCGGGTATCGCCTGGCATCTCGGCATGATGTCCCGGAGCGGACTGATCATCTGTGAACACGGCATGGCGCGATTGCGGTTTGATGGCGATGGCAAGGCCCAGGTTTTGGAACAGGTGATGTTCGGGCAGCAGGCCTTCCTTTATGGCTCCGTACACCATCGCGATATGAACGGTGTGGATACCGGACGACGTCACTATGATTTGACTTGGTCAGATGATCGGGGGCGGGTGCTTCTGAAAATCAAACGAGAGGTAAGCGATACATCCCCACGGGATCGCGGGGCCTGGATACCGCTCATGGAGATGGCGATCCAAGGCTGGGGCAACAATGTGAAAGCCCAGATGCAGGCCGCCGCAACTGGCGGCCCCGCCCTGCTGTTCCCCATCGGCCGTCCTATGCGGCATGCCTTGGTGCTGTCGCACGCAGGCTGGCACCTGGACGAAGGTGAACGCCAGACCCGCGTTGAGCGGATCACGGTGTCGAAAGGCGTGGTGTCCGCTGTTTTGTCTGATGGAGAAAAACGAGAATGGTCGTTGGCAACCGTTGGCAATGGCACGTTCATCGATGGCAGGCTGGGTTGATCGGGTTGGCTATGCTGGCGCTCAATCACTCATCGACCCGGTGGCAGTGAGTACAGTTTTTGCGACTGCTGAGCGGCACGATAGGGGCCGGGGATTTTAATGAAATCTGTTGATATGTTCTGATCCGGAATTTATATTTTTTAGTAAGTTCTCACTTCTTGTTGCCTATGTGAGCGGTGAAATGCAGAGTTTTGTTCTTAAGTCGGCATTTGCGACAATTTTTGTCTCTTCTATCGCATGTAGTCCGACGGAAGCACACATTGTGATTTCTGATTTTTTTGAGCCATTGGCTGTTGAACGTCATGCGCCTAATTGGTCGGCGGGGGGCTGGGACCTATCGCAACATTGTTGTGCCGTACTGGTGCGGGAAAATGAACCCCCGACGTCTGGGGCATCATTGCCCCATTCAGGGGACACGACGCAGAAAAAGCCCAGTATCAACCTTGATGAGGATGATGACTCATTGTTTAAAGGGGAAATACCACTCGTTGAGAAGGCCCGGGAAGAGGCTAACAAGGCCCGGGCTGTTCTTGAGAGGGCTAGGAAGCTCGAAGCTCAGTCCAGTCTTCTTCTTGGTATAAATGTAGAGCTTTCGAAGGTCCTTAACGGAATTAAAAATGGTAGAAATTCACCAAATGATATCCAAAGTTATATTGATAAGCTCGAGGAGCAGTATCTAATAACTCTCAATTTGGATGAAACAATTAATCACCGCATTAAATGTGAAAAAGATCTTCAACTTTCTATATTTTATTATTCGCTGACTACAATTCCTTATTTCTCCAATACAAAATTCAGCAGAGATGGAAAGGTAAGTCCAAGGAAGGAATATCTTATGCGTCGTCTGGAAGAATTCCTTGATGGCAATGATAAAAGTTGTATAAACTTTCCGAAAGATTTCAAAAGCGAGAAATAACTTCATGTGGGTAAAGAATCTAAATAACTATTCACAATTTATGTAATAAAATTTTTATAAATAATTAAAATATGATATACTTGATTAGCCTGCAGTGTTTTCAGGCCCATTAAAATGAAGAATTCGGCCCGACAGTGCAGACATTATTCTGACAGAAAGCCGGGTATTCTGCAATAAGTAATTTTTAAGCAGAACATGTATAATGAAATCGCTAGACTTGTGTCAAGCTGATCAGTTATTTTTCTGCATGCTGGCGACCAGTTGTCTGATACTCCGAAGTCTGACAGGCCATTATCAGGTATTGGCAACAGCACTTTTCTCAGAATCCTTCTCTGATCGGTCAATCACTGAAAAACCTCTGTTTCATGGGGCTGGGTTCATTCCGACCAACTTCGCTGGTGGCTGCACTCTATATTTGTGAACATGCTGACGCCTAGTGTAGATTCTTGCCTGGTTGGCAATGTAGGTCGACACCTTCTCCATGGCATTCTT
>NZ_JAIXSV010000272.1 GCF_027484505.1 Asticcacaulis sp. | reverse complement strand
GGCGAAAACAGCAGGCCGATGCCATTGGCCCCGTCACGGCCCAGCAACTCGGTCGCCGTATCGAAACCGGCAATCGCCACGTCAGCCGACAGGAAGGAATTGTCCGAGGGTGAGCGGGCCGACCCATTGCGCGAACGCGGATCGTACCACACCATGACCGAGCTGCCATTCACGACGCGGGCATCACCCTTGGAGACGTTAAAGTCCTGACCGAACAGGAATTCGCGCATATTGGTCAGGCCGAAGGTCGGATCGGTGGTGTAGCCCACCTGTGCGCGGTTACCGGGGCTGTTGCCGTCATAGGCACCGGGGGCCAGGCCATCGACGCAGTGGGCGGCGAACAGGACCGTGCGCGGATTGATCAGCAGGCCCGTACAGGTGCCGCCGGAATTGCCCGCCTCATTACGGATCATCAGCCCCACCATGTAGGGACGCGTGTTCGTCGTATCCACGGCCGCCCCCGGCGGCACCGTCTCAGGCGTGACCACCGCTGCGGCCTGCTGCGGCAGGGCAAGGGCCGCCACCGACAGGAGCGCCGTAGAGGCAAGGCAGGCAGAACGCAACGATTTCAGAGACTTCATAAAACTTCCCCGGAGCTGAATATGGATTTGAGATAACAAACCAGGAGGACAATGCGTCAGAGGCGACACATGACGACCACTTTTGAGACAAAAACCCTATCTGCATTTCGGTGTTTTTCAATCACCAATATAAGGGAATGCGCGCCTGATTTCAGTTGTTACAATTCTGACACAGTGCCCTTGACGGCGCGCCCGGCGATCTTTGCTAAGGGGCGTTCCCGGCTTGGCAGAGGGCCGCGTGTCGATTAGGCTTTCAACCGCAGGGGGCGTGATGGCACAGGACAAGACCGCAGACAGAGAGCAACGCCTCGCCGAATCGTGGGCGCGCTGGCGGGAAGCGGACTATTCGTGGGAAGGGTTGCTTGACCCACGGAAAGAGAGCTACGACTTTGAGTCGCTCCAGCAGTACTGGCGTACCGATCCGGAGACCGGAGAGGTACGCGACGATACGGCGCTTGTGGCAGCGGGCGAACTGATAGTCGTCGAGGGTCAAAAGTCCTATCATATTGCCCACCTGCCGCTGCACTATGAAGATGGTACGCCGACGGCCAAGACGACAACCGACACCGCCAGAGCGCTGCATGAGCGCCTGACCGCTGTTATCGTCGCGCGCCTGAAGGCCGCTGCAACCGACGAGGCCCCATTGGCCGTGATGAACGGCCTTGTCACTATCGGCACACTCTACCTGTTTATGAATCACCTACGGGCCTGTTTCGATTGGGCCATTCTGGCCAAAGCCAGCTTCTCCCGCGTAACCTTCTCTCGCGACGCAAGCTTCAAAAACGCAACCTTCTCTGGCACCGCCAACTTCGACAGCGCAACCTTCTCTGGTTACACCCGCTTCGACAGCGCAATTTTCTGTGGCTTCACCCGCTTCGATAGCACAATCTTTTCTGGCGACGCCAGCTTCCTAAGCACAATCTTTTCTGGCGGCGCCAGCTTCCTAAGCGCAACCTTCTCTCGCTACGCCTACTTCTCCAGCGCAACCTTCTCTGGTACCGCCAACTTCGACAGCGCAACCTTCTCTCGCTACGCTTTCTTCGACAGAACAACCTTCTCAGGCGACACCCGCTTCGTAAGCGCAACCTTCTCTGGTGACACCCGCTTCGTAAGCGCAATCTTCTCTGGCAGGGCCCAATTCAAATTTGCCCTGTTCGAAAAGCCTCTCACCCTAGATGAGGCCGTGTTCCTTGGGGTGGCTGATTTTGAGGGAGATGGCTCAGGCACCTCCCGACCGGGCGCATCGCAAGCGCTAAGCCTTAGCCGACGCGCCGATAAACCCGATCAGTTTGAGGGAAGCCTTGCGTCTTTGGATCCGCCGTCTCTGGCCACCTTACGGCGCATTCCGTCGATTGCGGCAAGTGGTACGGTCTTTCTGGGTGAGGCTAATTTTTCCAACCGCGACATACCCAATGCCTCGACCTTCAAGGATGCGCGTTTTTACGGGGCCGTCTGTTTTCATGACGGCAAGCTGCATCCGGAAGTGATCTTTCCGCACGCTCAATGGCAACCGTCCCTCGACTTCCCGCCCTCGGCAGCCGCATTGCCGCCTGTTCCCGACAGGGCGCTCAAGGCACTTTATGAGGCCGCCGTGCCTGAAGGCGAGAGATCAACGCGAGCTTTAACAGAATGGCAACAAGGGTTTCAAACGGCGTGGCAAATAAAGGCAACGACCGCATATGAAGACCTTCGAAACACGACAGAAAGGAACATCCTCCGTGATGGCCTGTCTCCAACAACATGGTCGAAATGGCGTCACTTCCTGTTGAACATAATAAAACGCCCCCCCGCAGAGACTCCCGCAGAGGCGCTTATCTCCCGCCGCATCGACGACTTCTATTTTGCTAAGGTCGAGTCGGGGTTTCGCACGCTGAAACTGATCATGGAAGGTCGCCGCGACCGGGAGGCCGAAGGGGAGTTCTTTCGTCTGGAACTCATGGCGCGGCGTAAGCGTTCCAATGTCAGTCCCGGACTGCATTTCGCCACAGACGGCTATCGGCTACTATCGGGGTACGGGCTGTCTGTGGTGCGCCCTGTGATCTGGCTTTTCGCGATATGGCTGCTCTGTATCCCGATCTTTGGTCTGTTTCATCTGGATATGGACGCAGTCATCGCTGTGTTCGAAAACAGACAGGCGGCCGATATTCAGGCGTGGCTGTCTCTTCTCGCTACGGTGCCCTCGCATCTGGTCGAAGCCGCGTCCGTGTCGGCTAGCCGTATCTTTCCGTTCGGGGCGTTTGAAGATGTATCGAAGGACTTTGCTACATCGCTGGGCCAGCCCTATCTGAAACTGATCTTCCGCCTCTTGGCCACCGTCGAATCCTTTCTGGCGCTCACTCTGGCCTTCCTGTTCGGCCTTGCCGTGCGCCGGCGCTTCCAGATCAGCTAAAGTCCATTTGCGCCGCTCACCTTTTCGGCTATAGCGAAGCGTCAGCGCCGAGTGCGACCCTGTGCGTCGCCTCATGTGCGCTTCGTTCAGAG
>NZ_JAIXSV010000169.1 GCF_027484505.1 Asticcacaulis sp. | reverse complement strand
GGCCACGGCCTCCGGTCCACCGGCCAGCAGGCCGTCAATCAGCGGCGCGGCGGCGGCATCGAGCCCGGCCTTAACCTCGTGCACCAGACCGATGCGGCGGGCCTCTTCGGCGCTGAAGCGTTCTCCGGTCAGAAAGTAGCGTCGCGCCGCCGACGCGCCGATCTTGGCCACCACAAACGGCGATATGGCCGCCGGGATCAGGCCCAGCCGCACCTCGGTCAGGCCAAAGCGCGCATCGGGGGCGGCCACCACCATATCGCACGCCGCCGCCAGCCCGACGCCGCCACCAAAACACGCGCCGTGGATCAGGCCGATCACCGGCTTGGGGCAGGCGTTTATTGTATGCAGCATGGTCGCCAGTGCCAGCGCATCGGCCTCGTTTTCGGCCTCGGTCTTGTGAGCGGCGCGCTGCATCCAGTGGAGGTCGCCCCCGGCGCAGAAGCTTTCCCCCGCGCCATTGAGTACCACCACGCGCACGGCAGGATTGGTACCCAGCGTGGTGAAGGTGGCGGTCAGGTCGGCGATCATCGCCTCATCAAAGGCATTGTGCCGGTCGGGCCGGTTGAGCGTCAGGCGGGCTATGCCATTGGCGGATAAATCGAGTTTAAGCGTGGTCATAAAGCGCTTTCCGAAAAGTGTGACGCACTTTTCGGAGAAAAAAGCGCGTTAAACTAAAAAAAATTCAGAGCGTTATTTCGGTTCAGTTTGAACGAACTACGCTCTGAATTACATCCTGAACACGCCGAACCGCGTCGGCTCTATGGGCGCATTGAGCGCCGCCGAAAGGCCCAGCCCCAGCACGCGGCGCGTATCCGCCGGGTCGATCACGCCGTCGTCCCACAGGCGCGCCGAGGCGTAATAGGGATGGCCCTGCGCCTCATAGGTCTCCAGCAGCGGGGCCTTAAACGCGGCCTCCTCTTCGGCGCTCCAGGTGCCGCCCCTGGCCTCGATACCGTCGCGGCGCACGGTGGCCAGCACATTGGCCGCCTGCTCACCGCCCATGACCGAGATGCGCGCATTGGGCCACATCCACAGGAAGCGCGGATCGAAGGCGCGCCCGCACATGCCGTAATTGCCCGCCCCGTAGGAGCCGCCGAAAACGAGCGTCAGCTTAGGGACATTGGCGCAGGCCACCGCCGTCACCATCTTGGCCCCATGCCGCGCAATGCCTTCGTTTTCGTACTTGCGGCCCACCATGAAGCCGGTGATATTTTGCAGGAAGATCAAGGGAATATGGCGCTGGCAGCACAGTTCGACAAAGTGCGCGCCCTTTTGCGCGCTCTCGGAAAACAGCACGCCATTATTGGCGACAATGCCGACCGGATGGCCGTACAGATGCGCAAACCCGCACACCAGGGTTTCACCGTACAGCGCCTTGAACTCATCAAATTCCGAGCCATCGACGATGCGCGCAATGATTTCGCGCACATCAATCGGGATGCGCTTATCGACCGGGATCAGGCCGTACAGTTCGCGTGCGTCATAGAGCGGTTCGACGCTGTCGCGCCATTTGAATGACGCCGGTTTGGTGCGGTTGAGATGGCGTACAATGCGCCGCGCCATCGCAAGCGCTTCGGCGTCGTTGGCGGCCAGATGATCGACCACGCCCGACACGCGCGCATGGACATCGCCGCCGCCTAAATCTTCGGCGGAGACGACTTCACCCGTCGCCGCCTTGACCAGCGGCGGCCCCCCCAGAAAGATGGTCCCCTGACGGCGCACAATGATGCTTTCGTCCGACATGGCCGGCACATAGGCCCCGCCGGCGGTGCAACTTCCCATCACAACGGCGATCTGCGGGATGCCTCTGGCCGACATCTGCGCCTGATTAAAGAAGATGCGCCCGAAATCGTCCTTGTCCGGAAAGACCTCGTCCTGATTGGGCAGGTTGGCCCCACCGGAGTCCACCAGATAGACGCACGGCAGGTGGTTCATCTGCGCCACTTCCTGTGCCCGCAGATGCTTTTTGACCGTCAGCGGATAATAGGTGCCGCCCTTAACGGTGGCGTCATTGCACACCACCACGCATTCGGTGTTCTCAATCCGGCCAATGCCGGTGATGATCCCGGCGGCGGGCACCTCGTCCTCATAGACCTTATGCGCGGCCAGCGCCGACAGCTCCAGAAACGGCGAGCCGGGATCGAGCAGGGCATCGACCCTTTGGCGCGGCAGGAGTTTGCCGCGGGACACGTGCTTTTGCCGCGCACTGTCTGAGCCGCCTTCGGCAATGCGCGCGGTCAGGGCGCGCAGATCATCGACCAGCCCCTGCATATGGGCGCTGTTAGCGGTGAAATCGGCGCTGTTTGTGTCGATCTGGCTGGTGAGGCGCATGGGACGTTTCCTTTAAGGGAAACCTACACCGCTCTTGATCATTGGAAAAATTGATAATAAAAATGGAATGAATAGATGATGCCTATGACTCTCCTCCCCTGCGCAGCGGGGGAGGGGGACCGAGAAGCGGTGGAGGGGGCCGGTTTCCGCCTCTGCCCCCTCCGTCTCGCCGCGCTGCGCTGGCTCGACACCTGCCCCGTACGCTGCGCTGAAGGGGAGAAGGGAGATCAAGTGGAACCCTATCTTCTTCGCTATTTTCTGGCCGTGGTCGAAACGGGCTCCTTTACCCGCGCGGCTGAAGCCTGTCTGATCACTCAGCCGTCGCTCTCATCGGGGATCAAGCGCCTTGAGGAACAGCTTGGCGTCACCCTGTTTATCCGCAACAATAAGCGGGTGTTTCTGACCACGGCGGGGACGCGCTTTTTGCCGCGCGCCAAGACTATTTTGCACGAATGCAATGTGGCGCTGGCCGAGCTGGCGCAAACCGAGCAGGCGCGCGTGCTGCGCATTGGTGTGTTGCAAACCCTGTCCGGCGTCTGGGTGGCGGGGCTGCTGAAGGGCTTTCGTGACGCAAGCCTGTCCGATGAGACGGGCGGACGTTTCGACCTGTTTGAAGGCACCGAGCAGGAAATACTCAACCGCTTTGACGAGCGGGGAATAGATTATGCCTTGTCGATCCGCCGCGTCGAAGACGACAGTTCGGTGCCCTTGTATAGTGAGCCCTATGTGCTGGCCCTGCCGGCCGATCATACACTGGCCGGGGTTGCACAGGTGCGCGGCGAAGACCTTTCTGATCAGCCGATGATCGTGCGTTCCCGCTGTGAGGTTTTGTCGGAAACCAGCCGCTATTTCACCGACCGCAATGTGCGTCCACCACTGGCCTATCGCACGGCGAATGACGAGCGGGCGCTGCGCATGGTGGCGGCGGGCATCGGCGCGACCGTGGTGCCGCAAAGCCATACGGCGCAAGGGGTGGTGACCACCACGCTGCACGGCTTTACCCATAGCCGCACCGTGGCCCTGTTTCGCCCGCGCCATGCCCTGCCGGACCATCTGACGGCCATGGGCGCGGCCTTTGAGCGCTATGTGACGGGGCTTGCGCCGCCGCTGCGGTAACGCGGCGTTTGCGGCAAAACAGTTGCAAGACAGCCCAGAGGCAAGGGCCGGACGTTCCGTTCTGGGACGATTTTCGTGACCTGTGCCGCAGGGTAGTTTTCATGTTTGAATTTGGCCGTGAACTGAGGCGCATAATGGGGCAGGGCGGGCGTTATGAGCCCGATGTGAGCCTTTATGAGCTGATGACGCTCGAACTGCTGATTACGCAGGGGCGCGGCCTGGATGTCGAAGGCGGGCGCGTTTCGACGCGCAGCCGTTTTGAACCCTATCTCGAATCGGCATTGGTGTGGCGCGAATACGCGCGGCGCACCGGTGACACGCTGGCGCTCAGCAAGGCGACCACAGCGGCGGAAGCGGCGGGCAAGGCCGCCAAGACCCTGACTGAGGCCGCCAATGCGGCGCTGGTGCAGGCGGAAATCTGCCTGCTGGGCTATGATTTGTTTGAAACCGCCGAACTGCTGGTTTCGGCGGAAACGCTTGTGGCCACCGGGCGCGGCGCCATTGGTGGCGATGCGGCCTTGCTGGCGGCCTTTACCCTGACCGAAGGGCGGCTGGCGGCGCGTCTGGCTGTGCGGCAGGGCATTGGCGAAGACCTTGAACCGGCGCTGGTGGCCATGGCCCATATCGACCGCGCCATCGAACGTTTTGACGCGCTGGTGCGTCAGACCAAGGCCGCCAAGGACAAGATCAGCGCCGCCGATGCGCGACTGGAACGCGCCGACCTTTTGATGCTGGTCGGGCTCGATCGTCACGACAGCCGGCTGATGAGCGCGGTGATCAACGACCTGACGGCGCTCCTGGCGCGGCTCGATGCCGACTATGAGCCGGTGACCTTTGTGCGCGTGACGCAGCGTCTGGCGCTGGCGCACGTCTGGGCGGGGCAAATCGACGGTCAGCCGCAAATGATCAGCGAAGGCATCGCCCTTCTGACGCCGGCGGAAGAGGTGGTGGCCTATGAACATACGCCCCTCGACTGGGTGGCGCAGACGCATTTCCGCGCTCTGGCGCTACAGGCTCTGTCGGAGTTGATTCAGGAAGACGGGCTGGCCGAACAGGCGGTGGCGGCGTTCGATCTGGCTTTGTCGAAGGCGCTGGCCAAACCTCTGTCGATTCGTGCGCACATCGTCAATAACCGCGCCGCCTGTCTGGCGCGCCGGGCTGAGCTGAAGGGCGATCTTCTGTCGCTCGAAGACGCCGAAGCGGCCTTCAAGGCGGAGCTGCGTCAGGTCAAGCCGGGCGAAGACCCGGTTGGCTGGGCCATCCTTCAGACCAATCTGGGGCGTCTCTATGTGGCACGCGGTGACATTACCGGCTTTATGCTGGACCGCGCCGAAGCCGCCTATGCGCTGGAGGCCGCGCATGAGATTTTCAGCGAGCACGGTCTCAAGGGGCTGGCGGAAACGGCCATGGAAAACCTCAACCGCGTGCGCGAGCAGGCGTAGGGTTCAAGAGCTGGTTGGTTTTGGATAGAAACGATACGCCACTATAGGGCCTCCCCTGAAATCAGGGGAGGCGCTTAAACGGGACGTCGTTGAATCTAGGCTGCGGTGACGATTTAAGATTGATGCGGCTATTTCTCCTCCCTACGAAGTGGGGAGGTGGCAGCGAGCGAAGCGACGCTGACGGAGGGGTATAACCGTCAGTAAGATACCCCTCCGCCTCGTAAACTCGGCACCTCCCCATAAAATGGGGAGGAGGGGGGCCGCAAACGTTAATTCGTCACTACAGCCTAAAGTACCCCGCTTGCGGGGCAACTTTTTTCATGAATCACGCCGCGTGGCCTTCGGCGCGGCGCATGCGCCAGAAGCGGATGGTGCGCAGGGCCGTATCGCGCGGCAGTTGCTCATAGAGCTTGCCATATTCGGCGGCCTTGCCCATGGCGTTGTCCTGCGCGGCCAGCATGATCATGGCATAGGTCAGGAACAGCGACTTTTCGAGATCCGCGGCCTTACACGCAATGGCCAGCGCGTCCAGTTCGCGCTTATCCACCACGTGCTTCGCCGTCAGGAAGTCGATATCGGCCATGATCGCCAGCGCACAGAGGAACCAGGTCGGGTTCGGATCGCGCATATAGCGGGCCAGCAGGGCCGGGGTCAGTTTCTGATTATTATAGAGGGTCTCGACCTCGGCCATGATCTTTTCATAGTCGGACGGGAAGGAGCCGTGGGCGATGGCCACCGTGTTGCGTGATTTCGACAAGGCCTGTTCCAGCACGGCCGGATCGACGCAGGCGTTTTCCTGCATGATGCGTTCGCGCAGGCGGGCTTCGACGACAAAATACATGTCGTTCATCAGGTCGATGGGGAAGTCCTTGCGGTTGACGATGGCGTCGTGCAAGGCCGGGCTGGTCTGGGCGCGCTGAACGACCGCTTCGTTTGTGGCGCGCGACAGGCGGGCCCCGTCATTGCGCAAGAGCGTGTTGACCGTGGTGTCGTCGCCGCGATCGACGATGACGCCCGACACCGATTCCGGAACCTCTTCGCGGCGCGACACGGCGCGCAGGTGGTCCTGTCCCTTGGTCGAAACGACGTGGATCAGGTCGCTTTCGGTCAGGGCTTTTGAGCGGACCAGAATGGCTTCGGCGACTTCGATATCGTCGGAGGCCAGACGGCGCAAAAGACCCAGCGGCGCGACCTTGGCTTCGGCCAGCTTGCGCGCGATTTCGGCGCGCACGACCGTTTCCATTTCGGACGATAACTGGCTCATCACCTCGTCATACAGCGCCATCTCAGGCCCTTCGACCTGGTCCGGGTGCGCCATGAAGACGGTGGTGACCTGACGCAGCAATTCGCGGCGCTTCTCCGAAGAGGGTTCCTTGGCCAGATCAATCAGGTGGTTCAGGGTCGAGGGCATGGGAGAGCCTTAAAGCGTCTTGTCTTTTGCGGGTGTCGGGTCGGTCTTTTGAGCTTTACTGGTCGCCGCGGAGCCTGACTTCTCGGAAGCCTTGTCCGCAGCGGGGGTCTGCACGGCACCGGGATCGAGCGCCAGATCGCCGCCCGTGTGCGGGGCCGGATCGGGCTCATAGCCATAGGCGCGGTGCAGCGAATAGAAGCGCGGGGCCTGCGACGCCGTGGTGGCGCGGCTGCCCGGTACGAAGGGGGTGTAGGGCTCGGCCGATTCCTGCTC
>NZ_JAIXSV010000035.1 GCF_027484505.1 Asticcacaulis sp. | reverse complement strand
ATACCCACCCGCTGGACCGTGACGAGGTCCTGAACCGCCTGCGCCGGCATCAGCCGGCATTGCGGGCGCTGGGCGTGCGCCATCTGTCCCTGTTCGGGTCGCTGGCCCGGCGGGAGGCACAGGCCGACAGTGATGTGGATGTGCTGCTGGACATCGACCCCGCCACGCCCGTGTCATTGCTGGGCATCGTGCGTATCCAGAACGACCTCTCCCGCCTGCTGGGCCGCTCTGTTGATGTGGCCGAGGCGGCGGCGATGAAGCCGGAGATGCGGGAGCGGGTGCTGCGGGAGGCGGTTGGGGCGTTTTGAGTGGCGACCAAATATTTCTTTTAGTTGTGTTTATTTAATATGGTAATTTCTAGTATCTCGATGAATTTTTATTTTGTGCAATTCTTAAAATAAAGCCAATGTTTGTTAAAATATTTTCCATTCTATATCATTATGGAATAAATTATTTCATTTTGTTTGAATTTTCGATTTTAGGCAATCAGTTGCAGTGCTGATGATATTTTGATAAACTTTCTAGATAACATACCTGAGGTGCGTGTCATGGCGGGTGAAGAATACTCTATTATTTCGTTTGTCAACTTGAAGGGTGGTGTCGGAAAGACAGCATTATCGGTAAATTTCGCCGCTTATTGTGGTTCCGAGGGTTATAAGACCCTTTTGATTGACCTTGACCCTCAAACAAACGCTACATTTTCTTGTATGCCCATTGATAAATGGGAGGACCATGCCAAGAAGCGTGGAACTGTAGCAAATCTTCTGGGGGTTAGAAATCACACATCTGTGGATGCTTTTGGGAAAAAGGCTGCTGACGTAATAGTAAAAAGCGTCTTTTCTGGCGTTGATTTGATACCATCGCATTTGGATTTATTTACAGTAGACTTAGATATGGGAGCTGAGGTTGCACGGGAGACAAGATTACGTCGGGCGCTTAAGGATTTGATATCTAAATATGATATAATTGTATGTGATTGTCCGCCAAATCTAACGATACCAACTCAGAACGCACTGGCTATGAGCACGGATTATGTAATACCTGTTTCACCTGACTATCTTTCAAGTATTGGGATTGGTCTGTTGAAAAACAGGGTTGAGAAGTTATCCGTTGATTTGGAGAACAAGATTAATTTGGCGGGTATAGTTATGTCTCGTGTTGGCAGACCGTCGTTTTTTCGATCCCAAACGAAGCAAACATTACGGACTACTTTTGGTGATTTGATATTTGATACAGAGATAACTGAAAGGTCGTCGGTTAGTGAAGCAGCTGCCAAAAACCGGAGCATATATGGTATGAGTGATGCCAGTGCGATTTCAGAGTTCCGCGCTATGTCCGATGAGCTTCTAATCAAGCTGGGGTGGAAATGAAAACCCATGAAGTGGCCAAAATTCTGACGCTTGTATCGCAGATACTGCGTAGCGGGCCGAATCAAGAAATCGAAGATTTTTTTTCCAATTCGAAAAAGAATCGTACTGTTTCGCGATCAGATGTTCCCGCCGCTCTTGGTACACTCATAGCTCTCTCGGAGTTTGACAAAAATGATTGGGCTGGGTTCATAAAAGAATTTGAGCTGCCTATTGAGATTCGCGCTCGAGACGCCGCTCGTGATGTCCTTGGTAAAATTTTACGCCATTTGGAGCAAGACGAGAATTTACGAAAAAATATTGTATCATCTGAGTCAAAGAAACGAAGCGCTACCTCTCCAGAGCTAATGAATGCTTTGCAGTTTCTGTTAAAGGGTTCAACATGATCGACGACGAAATAGAGAATAACTTTAGGTCTTTCTTTGAAAGATGGTCTAGCTCACTCTCTGGAAATTCGGCTAAGTCTGTCGAAAATCCTCTAATGCTTCAAAGCTACAAGAGAATGCTTTCTGTTCAGGTTATAAGGTCAACAGTAGTATATAAAGAATGTTCTCCTGAATGCGGTGAGTTTTTCTTAGAGGCACAGAACGATATTTTAGTCTCTCATATTAGCGCTGCACAGGGTTCGTGGAGAGCAGCTCTGCAGGCGATGAGAAGTTTCTTGGAGAATTCATTGTGTGTTCTATACTATATGGATCACAAAGTAGAATTGAGGCAATGGCAAGTCGGACAATTTAAAATTGGCTTCTCCGATCTATGCAAATATATTTTATTACATCCAGATTACGAACCATATGAAAGGAAGTTTTCGTGTGTTAGCAATCTTGCAAAAGAATATGCTACATTATCAAAGGCGGTACATGGGTCATCAAAAAATTTTAGAATGGCACGTGAAGCTGAGCAGCTAGCTATTTTTCCTTCAGATAAATCTTCATTATCTCAATGGAGTACAAGGGAGCGGGCCGTAATTGGGAATGTAGTTTTGGTATATCTGGTTTTCTTTAAGAATTATTTTCAGGGTGCAAGCAATATCAGCAGTAGATCTGTTATGGGATATTGCTTTGAGAAAAGAAAAAAGGAAGAGATACGAAAAGAATTATCAATAAATCTATCATAATGTCCAGATTCGAACTTTTTCTCTTTTATGAATTTGGGCTGGAAATAACACATGAAAATCTTCGAAAGGCTTATGCGTTTGCGCGCCAAGAAATGAGCCCGAGCGTATTTATATCGGCGCTGATCGCGCCTGACGCCGCGTCCGCGGTTTCGCGGAAAAGAATGCGGGGGGCGCGCCGTCATTGGCTTCGATTTCTGCCATCATGGGCCGCTGGTTCCGGCGTGACTGGCGAAACGGTGGCGGCTCTCCCGCCCTCTCGATCCCGAGGGGGCTTGCTGGACAGGGTTTGGTCTGGACCTTATGATCCAAGCTGTTTCGATGGGTAGAGGTGCGCCATGAGCGGGACGCTCTATGAGACGGATTTCTATGCCTGGGCCAGTGAGCAGGCAGCCCTGCTGCGGGCGGGGAAGCTGTCGGCGGCGGATATCGAGAATATTGCAGAGGAAATAGAGAGCCTGGGCAGGACGGAGAAGCGTGAGTTGATCAGGCTTCTGACGGTTCTGTTGCTGCATCTGCTGAAATGGCAGTTTCAACCGGTGCGGCGGGGGGCTTCCTGGGAGGCGACGATCCGGGTGCAGCGGCGTGACCTTGTTGTTCACCTCAACGACAACCCCAGCCTGAAAGCCAAGGTGGGGGAGGCGATTGAGCAGGCTTACGGTACGGCCCTGATCCAGGTGAGCGCGGAAACCGGCCTCTCGGAAACGACGTTTCCGGCGGAATGTCCATGGTCGTTTGAGCAGATCATGGATGCGGGGTTCTGGCCGGACGGGCACTGAGCGGGGTCGGGCGTTGGCGGCGGTGCCAGAACCGAGTCATATCGGCGCTGATCGCGCCTTACGCTGGGTCCCGGCTTTCGCCGGGATGACGGTTGGGGGTGGGGTGACGGCTGGTGCGGGGGGGCGCGGTCAGATGGGCACTGAGGGGGGCGTTGGCGGCGGGTTGTGAGTCATATCGGCGCTGATCGCGCATGACGCTGGGTCTTCGCTTTCGGCCATGGGTGCTAACTTAGATGGCTGAGCACACCAATTCCGCCCACACTACCGTCACCCCGGCGGATGCCGGGGCCCAGGTGACAAGCGCTTGGCTTTATGACTTGGGCCCCGGCCTTCGCCGGGGTGACGGTAGAAGGGGCTTCTGCGGTAAAGCAAATCTTATAAGTTCGCGCCTATGGGCTTACGCCGGGAAGACGTTGGGGGTGGGATGACGGTTGGGGGTGGGTGACGGCGGCGTGTGAGCCCCCTCACGCTGCCGTCACCGCTGCCCGCTCCGCCGCGTCGGGATCATAGTTCAGGTTGGGGGCCAGCCAGCGTTCCATGTCGGGCAGGCTCATGCCCTTGCGGGCGGCATAGTCGGCGACCTGGTCGCGTTCGATCTTGGCGACGCCGAAATATTTGGCGTCGGGGTGGGCGAAGTACCAGCCGCTGACGGCGGCCGTCGGCAGCATGGCGAAGCTTTCGGTCAGGGTAATGCCGGCGATATTGGTGGCGTCCAGCAGACGGAACAGGGTGGATTTTTCCGTGTGGTCGGGGCAGGCGGGGTAGCCGGGGGCGGGGCGGATGCCGCGATAGGCTTCGGCGATCAGCTGCTCGTTGGTCAGGGTCTCACCGGCCGCGTAGCCCCACAGCTCGGTGCGCACACGTTCATGCAGGCGTTCGGCAAAGGCCTCCGCCAGACGGTCGCCCAGGGCCTTCAGCAGGATGGCGCTGTAATCATCGTGCGCGGCCTCAAAGGTCTTGGCGCGTTCGTCCAGGCCGATGCCCGCCGTGCAGGCAAAGCCGCCGATCCAGTCGGCGATGCCGCTGGATTTGGGGGCGATATAGTCGGCCAGCGACAGGTTCGCCCGCTCCCGGCCCGGATCGCGGGCCATCTGCTGACGCAGCATGTGCAGGCGGTCCAGCACTTTTGTGCGGGT
>NZ_JAIXSV010000014.1 GCF_027484505.1 Asticcacaulis sp. | reverse complement strand
GGGGAGGTGCCGAGTTTACGAGGCGGAGGGGTATCTTACGGACGGTAATACCCCTCCGTCAGCGTCGCTTCGCTCGCTGCCCATCGCTTGCGAAAGCTATACTTTCGCTACGCTATACCCCACTTCGTTGGGAGGAGAAATAGAGCGCAGCCCTATGCCCCAAGCTCCCGTTCGTGCTTTTTGTGTTTTTGGTGGCTAAAAATCTTCCCCGCCCCACACGTGCGCCCATATTCGGGGTCCGGGGTCAACTGACCCCGGAAGCCTCATACCGATCCGACGATGCAGTGCGCCGCGACCCAGACGCGCGCGATATTGGCTTTTGAGGCCGTATAGACGATTTTTTGCAGCACATCCGCGTCGCTATCGAGGTCGTCCATCAGGCGGATGGTCCCGTTCGCGGCCTGCGGGTCAATCAGTTGTGCGTCAAAATAGCGGCCGGGCTCAAAGCTGCCGACGGGCAGGTCCAGCGCTTCGGCCCCGCCTTTGGTGGCCAGGTAAAAGGCGGTGCGCCAGTCGATCTGGCTGTCGCGGATGCCGCGGTTGTCCCAGTGCAGGCGCGCATCGACGCCGTCATGCAGGGCGCGTGACGAGGCCACGGCCCAGCGCATATTGTCATAGATCGAAGACGACGGCCCGCCAGAAATATCGGTGCCGAGCCCGACGCGCACCCCTTTTTCCAGCGCGCGTTTGAGGGGGAAGACGGCGTTGGAGAAGTAGTAGTTGGACAGCGGGCAATGGGCGACGCCGGCCCCGCGTTCACGGATGGTCTGCATATTGGCGTCGGAGATGAAGTTGGCATGGGCCAGCACCGTGTGGCGCGTCAGCAGGCCGAAGCGGTCCAGACTGTCGGTATCCTCGCGGCCGTGGCGGTCGAGGACGTAGTTGTGTTCCCAGTCGCTTTCGGAGCAGTGGGTCTGAACGTGGCAGCCGCAGCGGCGGGCGATGTCGCCCAGCCCTTCCAGCGCCGCATCGGTGCACGAGGCGATAAAGCGCGGCGTGACCACCGGCTTGATCCGGTCGCTGTTGAGGCCGCGCACGTGGTCGATAAAGGCTTCGGTGCCGCGCAGGGCGGCATCGGTGGATTCGACGTAAAAGTCCGGGCATTGCTCCGGATTGTCCATCGCCACCTTGCCGATCAGGGCGCGCTGGCCCTTGGTCAGGCAGATGTCGGCCAAAAGGCGCGTGGCGTCCTGATGCTGGGTGGCGAAATAGAGTGCCGTGGTGGTGCCGTTCGACAGCAGGTCGTCCACCAGCCCTTCATAAGCGCGGCGCGCAAATGACAGGTCGGCATAGCGCGCTTCCAGCGGGAAGGTATGTTTTTGCAGCCAGACCTCCAGCGGCACGTCCAGCGCCTTGCCCAGTTGCGGCCACTGCGGAGCGTGGATGTGCAGGTCGCAAAAGCCCGGCAGGGCGTAGGTGCCCTCAGGCAGGGTTTCCAGCCGGGCGGCGGCGCGGTCTTCGGCGACGGCGGCGGCATAGGTGGGCGCATCGGGGCGCAGCACTTCGACGATACGCCCCTCCGCGTCGCAGCGGATCAGGGTGTCGCGCAGGACCTCCATACCGCCGCAGACCGGGGCGTGGAAGAAGGTGCCTTTGAAAGAACGGGGTGTGGTCATTTCGTCCAAGCCTCCCCCCTGATGTCAGGGGGGAACCCGGCAAAGCCGGAGGGGGGTTAGAGGTGGGGCATAACCCCACCCGGCCCTTCGGGCCACCCTCCCCTGAAATCAGGGGAGGTGCTTAATTTGTGTAAGCCTCAATCTCATCGAGATGCCGGAACACCTCCGCATCGCTGAGGAAGGACCCCAGAAACGAATTGCGCGCCAGCGTGATCAGGTCGTCGCGATCGACCAGCCCCGACGCCGCCACGGCGCGGTAATTGTCGTTCACATAACCGCCGAAATAGGCCGGATCGTCGGAATTGAGCGTGGCGCGAAGGCCCTTGTTCAGCATGGTGCGGATGGGGTGCTGCGCCATGTCCGTCACCACACACAGCTTGAGGTTCGACAGCGGACAGACGGTCAGCGTCATGCCCAGACGCGCCAGCCGCGAGGTCAGGTGCGCGTCTTCCAGCGAGCGGTTGCCGTGGTCGATACGGTCCACCTTGAGGATATCCAGCGCTTCGTGGACGTATTCGGGCGGCCCCTCCTCGCCGGCATGGGCGACTTTTTTGAGGCCAAGTGCGCCGGCAGCCTCAAACACGCGGGCGAATTTCGATGGCGGGTGGCCGACTTCGGACGAGTCGAGCCCCACCCCGGTCAGGCGGTCGAGAAACGGCTCGGCGGCCTTTAAGGTGGCAAAGGCGGCGTCCTCATCAAGGTGGCGCAGGAAGCACAGGATCAGTTTGGAGGTCAGGCCGTATTCGGCTTCGGCCGCCTTCATGCCTGAGGTCAGCCCGTCCATCACCACCGCCATCGGGATACCGCGGTCGGTATGGGTTTGCGGGTCGAAGAAGATTTCAGCGTGGCGCACGCTGTCGGCGTGGGCGCGGTCAAAATAGGCCTTGGCGAGGTCGTGGAAGTCTTGTTCCGTGCGCAGGACATCGGCCCCCTGATAGTAGATGTCGAGGAAGTCCTGAAGGTTGGAAAATTCGTAGGCCGCGCGCACCTCTTCGACCGATTTGAACGGCAGGGCGATCTTGTTGCGCTGGGCCAGCGCGAACATCAGTTCCGGCTCCAGCGAGCCTTCGATATGCAGGTGCAGTTCGGCCTTGGGCAGACCGGCGATAAAGGCGTCAAGCGACGGGAAGGGTTTGGTCATGACGGGTATCCTCGGTCAGGGTGCGATTTTTGTCTGTAATCTGAAGCAACTGCGCGGCGACGGCAACCGCGATGACTTCGGGGGCCTTGCCCGTAATGCCGGACAGGCCGATGGGGCACGTGATACGCGCGATCTCGTCTTCGGCAAAGCCGTCCTTGCGCAGACGGCTGAAGAAGCGGGCGCGCTTGGTGGCCGAGCCGATCAGGCCGATAAAGCGCGCTTGCGACCGCAGCGCCGCCTTGGTCAGCTCATAATCCAGCGCGTGATCGTGGGTCAGGATCAGGGTCAGGCCCGTCCCCGCCTCCGCTTCGGCGCACAGGGTCGGAGCATCACTGATCTGAACGCCCTGCGGCACATCGGTGCGGTCATCGCACCAGCGGAGTTGAAACGGCAGGCCCTCCAGCACCCGCGCAATGGCGATGCCGACATGGCCCGCACCGAACATCAGCACGGGTGTCAAGGGTTGACCCAGACGCTCGATCAGGCGATCCCCGACCACCGGCACAGGGCCCCGCGCTGACAAGTTGGGCACCTCTTCGCTCAGGCGACGGCGGACCCCATCGGCGTGCAGATCACTGCGCAATGTAAAGCTATCAAGGCCGCGCACGGCCTCCAGCCAGCCTGCCTCCGCCGGGTCGAGGTGCTCGATCATCACCCGCACGCGGCCGCCGCAGCATTGCCCCAGCAGCACACCCAGCGGGTAGTCCTGAATCCGCCAGGTGCCGGGTTTATGTTTCAGGGCCAGCCGCGCCTGATCAATGCACTGAAACTCCAGATTACCACCGCCAATCGTGCCGTAGATGGCCTTTGCCGTGACCAGCATCCGCGTCCCGGCCTCGCGCGGCGTTGAGCCTTCGACGGCCAGCAGCGAGATCATCGCCAGTGGTTCTTTGCCCAACAGATCAAGGGCTTTGGCGACCCAGTTCACAGTGTCCCCCCATTGAGGGCTTTCAGGATGCGTTCCGGCGTCGCCGGGGCATCGAGCGTCGGGCGCGGGTCACCGGTCGCCGCCGCTACGGCATAGGTCAGGGCCGAGAACACGCTGTTGGCCAGCATGAAGGGCGGCTCGCCTACGGCCTTGGAACGGTGAATGGTCGGCTCGCGGTTTTCGCCCGCCCGCCACAGGTGGATATTCATCACGGCGGGCCGGTCGGAGGCGCAGGGGATCTTATAGGTCGAAGGGGCGTGCGTCAGCAGCCGCCCCCTGGCGTCATAGACCAGTTCCTCAAAGGTCAGCCAGCCCTGCCCCTGCACATAGGCGCCCTCAATCTGCCCCAGATCGAGCGCCGGATTGATCGAGCGCCCGACATCGTGGAGAATGTCGGCGCGCAGCACCTTATGTTCACCGGTAAAGGTGTCGATGACCACCTCTGACACCGCCGCGCCATAGGCGAAGTAGAGGAAGGGCCTGCCCGTGTGCGTCTTGCGGTCGTAATGGATTTTCGGCGTGGCGTAAAACCCCGTCGCCGATAAGGAAATACGGTTGAAATGCGCCAGCCGACAGACCTCGGCAAAGCCAAGCACATCCTCGCCCGCGCGCACCACACCGCCTTCAAAGACCACACTGTCCGCCGCCACGCCGTTGCGTGCGGCCATCAGTTCGGCCAGCCGTTCGCGGATGGTATTGGCCGCGTTCCACGCCGCCCAGCCGTTGAGGTCCGTCCCCGATGAGGCCGCCGTGGCCGAGGTATTGGGCACCTTGTCCGTGCGCGTTGACGTGATGCGGATACGCTCCAGCCCCAACCCGAAGACATCGGCGACGATCTGCGCCACCTTGGTATTCAGCCCCTGCCCCATCTCGGTGCCGCCGTGATTGAGCGCAATCGAGCCATCGACATAGGCGTGGACCAAGGCCCCGGCCTGATTGAGGTGGCTGGTGGTAAAGGAAATGCCGAACTTGACCGGCGTGCAGGCGATACCGCGCCGCAGATAGGGATGGGACGCATTGAAGGCGTCGATTTCGGCCTTGCGCGCCTCATAATCGGCGGAGACCTTCAACTCCTCAACGAGGCGATCAGCGACAAAATCTGTCACCGCCATCTGATACGGCGTTAGATTGCGCTCAGGGCCATAGAAGTTGACCTGCCGCACACTCAGCGGATCACGCCCCAGATGCAGGGCGATGGCGTCCATCACCCGCTCGATGGCCAGCATGCCCTGCGGCCCGCCAAAGCCGCGAAAGGCGGTATTGGAAACGGTATGGGTCCGGTAGCGATGCGAGACGATCTCGACATTTTCAAGGAAATAGCAGTTATCGGCGTGGAACATGGCCCGGTCATTGATCGCCGGCGACAGGTCGGTCGAACAGCCGCAGCGCGAGGCCAGTTCCAGCCGCAGCGCCCGGATGCGCCCCTCGTCATCAAAGGCCACGTCGTAGTCAGCGGTGAAATCGTGCCGCTTACCCGTGATCTGCATATCCTCGTCGCGGTCGGCGCGATACTTGGCCGGGCGACCGGTCTTGGCCGCCACCAAAGCCGCCGCCGCCGCAAACAACGAAGCCTGCGTCTCCTTGCCGCCAAAGCCGCCGCCCATGCGCCGCACCTCCACCGTCACATCGGCGGAGGTTACGCCCAACAGATGCGCCACCAGATGCTGCACCTCGGACGGATGCTGCGTCGAACACAGAAGGTGCACCCCGCCCTGCTCCATGGGCGTGGCGACGCTGATCTGCCCTTCGAGGTAGAAATGATCCTGCCCGCCGATCTCCAGCGCGCCGTTAATCCGATGCGGCGCGGCCTCAAGCTCTGCCATATCGCCGCGCCGCATCACCTGCGACGCTTCGATCAGGCTGTGGGCGGCCTTCGCCTCGGCAATGGTCAATATGGCGGGCAAGGGCTCGTAGTCTATACGGCCCAGCTTCGCCGCCACACGCGCCGCCTTGGCAGAGGTGGCGGCGACCAGAAACACCGGCTGGCCCATAAACACCACCTCGTCGGCGGTCAGCAGGCGGTCGTCTTTGGCCACAGGCGCGACATTGTTGTCACCGGGGATGTCGGCGGCGGTGAAGACGGCGACCACGCCCGGCGCGGCACGCACGGCACTGAGGTCAAGGCTCAATATCTTCGCGTGAGCGTGCGGGGCGCGACCAAAAGCCAGATGCAGCATCCCCGCCGGTTCGGCCACGTCATCGGCATAGAGGGCGGTGCCGCTGACGTGCAGAGGCGCGCTGTCGTGGGCCAGAGATGTATGGACCTTTGAGGTATGGACTTTTGGGGTGTGAATTTGGGGGGTGTGACCGTGCTCAGCCATGCGCCACCCCAAGCACATCGCCGCCTTGGCCTTGAATCTCAAACCATAGCTTTTTCAGGATATTACCGGCGACGGTTAATCTATAGTCCGAAGACCCGCGTACATCGGTAAGCGGCGTAAAATCCGCCCGCAACGCTTCGGCCGCCAGCGCCAGCCGTTCCGGCGTCAGCGGGTGCCCGGTCAGGACGGCCTCGGCGTGAGCGGCCCGTTTGGGGGTGCCGGCCATGCCCCCAAAGGCCAGCCGCGCCGCCTGCACCACCGCCCCGTCAAAGCGCAAATGCACGGCGGCGCAGACGGCCGAAATATCAGAATCGAAGCGCTTCGACAGCTTGACGATACGCACCACATCGCCGGCTTTCGGCGCGGGCACAAAGACGCTTTCGACAAACTCACCGGGCTGCCGGTCCTGCTGGCCATAGTCGAGGAAATAGGCCTCCAGCGGCAGGGTGCGGCGCGCCTCGCCCCGGCGCAGGGTCAGTTCGGCCCCCAGCGCGATCAAGGCAGGTGGCATGTCGCCGATGGGCGAGCCATTGGCGATATTGCCACCGATGGTGCCGGCATTGCGCACCTGAACCGCGCCAATGCGGCGGATCAGCTCGCCCAGATCGGGCGACAGGTCGGCCAGCGCCTCACGCGCCTCAGAATAGCGCACCCCGGCCCCCAGCCGCACGCCCTGCGGCGTCACCTCGATGTCGCGCATCAGGTGACCGATAAAGGCGACCTCCGGCAAGACGCGGTGCTGCTTGCTGACCCACAGGCCAACATCGGTGGCCCCGGCGATCAGTCGCACATCGGGGTTTTCGATAAGGATTTCCGCCAGATCATCGGTATTGCGCGGTACATAGGCCCGCCGCGTCAGCCCGGCCAGCGGGTCTTCGTAGCTGAGGACCAGCCGGGTGTCGCGGCGGAGTTTTTGCAGCGCCTCACGGATGGGCCCGTCGTCAAACGGCAGCGACGCCACCTGTTCGGCGGCCTTGAGGATCGGGCCATAGCCCGTGCAGCGGCACAGGTTTCCGGCCAGCACCTCCGCCGGATCGGCCCCCACCGTGCCGCACGCCCCCATCGCGCACCCGACCAGCGACATCACAATGCCCGACGTGCAGAAACCGCACTGCGAGGCGTGCAAATCAACCATTGCCGACTGCACGGGATGCGCGCCTTTCAGGCTTTCGACCGTCATCAGCGCCTTGCCGTCCAGCATGGGCAGGAACAGGATACAGGCATTCACCGCGCGCCAGTTTAGGCGCTCGCCTTCCAAATCCCCCACCAGCACCGTACAGGCCCCGCAGTCGCCTTCGGCACAGCCTTCCTTGCTGCCGGTGCGCCGCGCCGCGTAGCGCAGCCAGTCGAGCACGCTTTGCGTGGGGTCGATGCCGGACAGGGTGACGATCTCACCATCGAGATAGAAGCGGAGTTTATCGGGCATGTTTATCTCCTCCCCTGCACAGCGGGGGAGGTGGCAGTGAGCGCAGCGAAACTGACGGAGGGGGCGAAGAAAGACCCCCTTGCCCCTTCCGTCTCGACGCGCTCCGCTGGCTCGACACCTCCCCCGTACGCTGCGCTACAGGGGAGGAGGTCTGGCGTGAACTCCCCATCAGCTCCCCCTGTAGGTCGAATAGCCATAGGGACTGACCAGCAGCGGCACGTGATAATGCCCCACCCCATCCATGCCGAAGTCGATGCCCACGCGATCGAGAAACGGCGGCTCGGCCAGCGTCACGCCCTTACCCCGGAAATAGTCGGCCACATCGAATTCCAGCCGGTACAGCCCCGCGCTCAGGCTCAGCTCGCGCAGTTCCGGGCAGCGGCCATCGGCATCGGTCGTGCCGGCAAACAGCACTTCGCGGCCACTGAGGAGGTGCAGCCCGACCCCCTGGGCCGGGGTGCCGTGGGCCGTATCGAGGACGTGGGTCGAAAGGCTCATGAGGCGCTCCACTCGCCGACAAATTCCGGCTCATCATAGGCAAAATAGGCGTCGAGACACGCCGTCTTCTGATCAAGGAACAGCTGATCGGCCACGGCACTGGCCAGCTTCGGCAGGGCGTATTTCAGCCCCGACAGGGCCGAGGCCGACAGGCCGAAATTGATCAGGGCCGAATAGTTGAAGGCAAACAGGCCATGCAGTTTCGCCTGCCACTCAGGGTCGCGCCCGCTAAAGGTGAAGCCTGCGCCCAGATAGGGATGCGCGTCAAGCAGCGGGTTGCGGATCCCCTCCGGGGCCGCATAGACATCGGCCCAGCGCGCAATCCCCGGCTCCAGCCGCCGCAGTTCCGGCCGCAGGGCCGGATCGGTGACAAGGCCGGTGGAGATGACCAGAAAGTCGAACGCGTGCTCGCCTTTGGGCGTCGTCACCACCGCCTGACCGCCCTCTTCGCGCACCGCCTGCCAGGGCGAACCGGTGTGCAGGCGGAAGCCCGCAAAGGCCGCCGCCCGGTTGAAGGTGTCGTTAGTCGGCGGTTGATTGAATTTGAAAAAGTGCGACATGGCGGCGTATTTTTCGCCGTCGCTGAGTGCGGCAAAGCGCGGGATCAGGCCCGCCGCCTCCATGTGCCGGATCGGGTTGATGCGCGGCAGGGCCTCACGCCGCACAAAGACGTGCGCTTCGGCGGCCCCGGCATCGAGCAGATGGTGGGCATTGTCAAAGGCCGAGGCCCCGCCTCCCAATATACCGATGCGCTTGCCTGTCAGCGTCGCCACGTCGATGGGTTCAGAGGTATGGGCGTAAAGATGGCGCGGCAGGCCCCTGATCATCTGCGGCGTATGCCAGCCGCCGCCGCCCTGAATCCCGGTGGCCAGAACGACCTTACGCGCCAGATAATGGCCGTCCGAAGCGTGCACGCGGAACAGGCCGTCGATGGGCTCGATATCGCTGACCCGCACGCCATTTCTGACCGGCAAATCCAGCACGCGGCGATACCAGCGCAGATAGGCCATCCAGTCGCCGCGCGGAATCTTGTCAAGGCGCGCCCAGCCTTCGGGCCCGTGCTGCGCCTCCCAGAAGGCGCGGAAGGTCAGGGAGGGCACGCCCATATCGATCGAGGTGATGCCCTTGGGCGTGCGCAGGGTCATCATGCGGGCATAGGTTTCCCACGGCCCTTCAAAGCCTTCGGCGCTCTCATCAAGGATCAGCAGGTTGTGGATACGCTCACGCTTTAGCGCAAAGGCGGCGCTGAGGCCCGACTGACCGCCGCCGATGATGATGACGTCGTGCACCGGACCGTCCGGATGCGTCGCCGGGGTCAGCCAGTCGTTGCCGGGATAACAGAGCGCCTCAAGATCGTGCCTGACGCGGGCATTATGGGCTTCGAGGCTCATGCGCCCTCCACATCTTTGAGGCGCAGCCAGACGATCCTATCCACCTCGGACAGGGCCGTGGTAAACTCTGTCTGCGGGTCGTGGCTCAGACGCGACTCCATCGCCGCGAGAATAGCCACCTTATCCCCGGCCAGCCGCACACAGATGATGAAAGGGAAACCAAAGCGCGTTTCATAGGCAGTGTTTAGCTCATGAAACCGCGCAAATTCCGCCTCCGTCAGGGCATTGAGCCCCACCGATGCCTGTTCGGAGGCCGACTCCTTCGTCAGACCGGCCTTCACCTGCGCCTTGTCGGCCAGTTTGGGGTGGGCGCGCAGCAGGGCCAGTTGCGCCTCCGGCCCGGCGTGCGCCACCACCTTCATCAACCCGGCGTGCAGGGCCGCTAGGTCTTTGAACGGCCGCATCGTCTCGGCCTGCGCCACGATCCACGGGCTGTGCTCGAACAACAGGCCGAAGCGTTCGATAAAGGCCCGGCGGTCCAGACGGTTGAAATCACTCATGAGGTCGCCCCCTCGATCGACACATGCGCCGACACCACCTTCCAGCCGTCGGCAAAGCGCACCCAGGCCTGCGACTGCCGACCCCTCCGGTCGGAATTGTCACGGAAAAATTCGGCATGGGCGGTGGCGAAGGCGTCACCATAGACAGTGATTTCGACCCGGCCCAGTTTACGCTGTGGCGAGCCGCCCCGGCCTTTGCGGAAGGCGCGTATCTCTTCAATGCCGTACAGCACCTCACCCACCCCGTAGCGGATGGTTTCGGGTGCCTCACGGAACAGGCGGTCCATGGCCGGAATATCGTCGGCCATCAACGCCGCCTCATAGGCATAGAAGGCCTCGGTCACCTCTTTCAGGCGAACAGGATCATTAAGCCGCATAGGGATGCACTTTCAGCCAGTGACGGGCGATGTCGATGCGGCGCGCCACCCACACCTTGTCGTGGCTCAGCACGTGATCGAGGAAACGCGCCACGGCGGCGGCCCGCGCCGGCTTACCGGCAATGCGCCCATGCAGGCCAATCGACATCATGCGGCCGCCCTCAAGGTACAACTGATCGAACGTGTCGCGCAGGTAGCGATAGAAGGGCTCGGCGTCGGCAAAGCCGTTATAGGCCACGAACTTCATGTCGTTGACGTCCAGCGTATAGGGCACGATCAGTTGGGCGGTTCCATCGCTTTTCAGGCCAAACCGCGTGTCGTAATAGGGCAGGTCGTCGGCGTAGGAATCGGCGTCATAGACAAAGCCGCCCTCTTCGACCACCAGCCGCGCCGTGTGGGGCGAGGTGCGCCCCTGATACCAGCCCAGAGGCCGCGCCCCGGTCAGTTGGGCGTGAAGCTCTATGGCCTTGTGGATATGGTCGCGCTCAACCTCTTCCGGCACGGTCTGATAGTCGATCCAGCGATAGCCGTGGCTGGCGATCTCCCAGTCGGCGGTCAGCATGGCCTCAACCGCCGCCGGATTCATCTGCATGGCGGTGGCCACGCCATAGACGGTGACGGGGGGGCCGCGTTCGGTGAATATCCGGTGCAGCCGCCAGAAACCGGCGCGCGACCCGTAATCATAGAGGCTTTCCATGGCCATGGCCCGCGCCCCGATATGGCTTTGGGCACCGACCATTTCGGACAGGAAGGCCTCAGACCCCTTGTCACCATTGAGGACCGAGTTTTCGCCGCCCTCTTCGTAATTGATGACGAACTGCACGGCGATGCGCGCCCCGTCGGGCCACTGCGCATCGGGCGGTGTCGGACCATAGCCGATCAGGTCACGCATCTTCCTCCTCCCTTGCAAGCCCTTGGGCGCAGCGGGGGAGGTGGCGCGGCAAGCCGTCAGGCGCGTCCGCGACGGAGGGGGCACAGATCAGCTTGGCCCCACCCACCGCTTCGCGGTCCCCCCTCCCCGCTATCACAGGGAGGGATGTCAGACGAATCCTCATCCCCACACCTCCCGCGCGGCAGGGACCGCGGCCCCCAGATTGACCGCCACCCCTTCGGCGACCAGACAGGCCTCCAGCGCGGCCAGGGTCGTCAGCACCTTGGACTTCATGGCGTTATAACCCATGGCCCCGATGCGCCAGATCTGCCCCTGCAAGGGGCCAAAGGCCGTGCCGATCTCGATTTCGAAGTCTTCGCGCATCCGCTGACGCACGCGCTCGCCATCAAGGCC
>NZ_JAIXSV010000040.1 GCF_027484505.1 Asticcacaulis sp. | reverse complement strand
GGATTATAGCGCCACACTTCGGCCGGGATGCGCACGGTTTCGGACGTCCCGTCGGTGTAATCCATCCTGAGGATCACCGGCATGACCAGCCCGCCCTTGTTGCGGAAGGTGAAGTTGTAGAAGTTGTCCTTCACCGCCAGCGCCTCTTTCAGGTCCGGGTCGATGTCCTTTTGCAGGTCGGCATACTTCTTCTTCTCCTTGACCGTGGGTTCCCACTTGTCGTCGGTATTGTAGTAATCGACCGTGGCCGGATCGGTTTCGACGACCGTCTTGCCGGTATTGCGCGCGGCGGTCAACGAGTCGGGCTGCGCGTCGTCCTGCACCTTTTCCCAGGCCTTTTCGACGACCGGATCGCGGGTATTGAGACGGGCCTTCTTCACATCGGCCAGTTCGATATCCACGTGGTCGGTCGAATAGAACCAGCCGCGCCAGAACCAGTCGAGGTCGGTGCCCGATGCCTCTTCCATGGTGCGGAAGAAGTCATAGGGGGTCGGACGTTTGAACTGCCAGCGGCGCGAATATTCCTTGAAGGCGAAGTCGAACTTTTCGCGGCCCAGAACGGTTTCACGCAGGATGGTCAGCGCCGCCGCCGGCTTGCCATAGGCGTTGTTGCCGAATTGCGGGATCGATTCCGAATTGGTCATGATCGGCACCTGATTTTCACTCAGCATGTACTCGACCATCGACTTGGGCTCACCGCGGCGGGTGGGGTAGTCCTTGTCCCATTCTTTCTCAGCCTGAAACTGAAGGAAGGAGTTGATCCCTTCGTCCATCCACGTCCATTGACGCTCATCGGAATTGACCGTCATCGGGAACCAGATGTGGCCGATTTCGTGGATAACCACGCCGATCAGCCCGTACTTGGCGCGTTCCGTATAGGTCAGCTCACCCGTCTTCTTATCCTTCACCGGGCGCGGGCCGTTGAAGGTGATCATCGGATATTCCATGCCGCCGACCGGCCCGTTGACCGACTGCGCCGTCGGGTAGGGGTAGGCGAAGGCGAACTTGCCATAGACGTTCAGCGTATGGGCGATGGACTTGGTCGAATAGGCGTCCCACAGCGGGCGCGCCTCCTTGGGGAAGAAGGACATGGCCATGACGGTGGGGTGCGCCGGGTCGGCATTCTTGACCCCCATGGCGTCCCAGATGAATTTACGCGACGAGCCGAAGGCAAAATCGCGCACATTGTCGGCCCTGAACTTCCAGGTTTTGGTCCCCGTGGCCTTACTTTTTTCAGCGGCGGCGGCCTCATCCGGCGTGACAACATAGACCGGGGCGGTGGCCGTTTTGGCCTCAGCGTAGCGCTTTTGCTGCGCGGGGGTCAGCACTTCGCCGGGATTGAGCAGTTCGCCGGTGGCCGAGACAACGTGATCGGCTGGAACGGTCAGTTCAACCTCATAGTCGCCGAATTCCAGCGTGAATTCGCCCGACCCGATAAAGGCCTTGTTGTGCCAGCCTTCATAGTCCGAATAGACGGCTAGACGCGGGAACCACTGGGCGCCCAGAAAGATGCAGTTGCCGTCTTCGCCCGGCTTGGTGAAACATTCATAGCCCGAACGGCCGCCAACCACGCGGGTTTCAGGCAGGGGCACGCTCCACGCCACGGTAAAGGTCAGGCTTTCGCCCGACTTCAGCGGCTGCGCCAGATCAATACGCATCAGGGTGTCATTGAGCGTGAAGGGCAGGGCGCTGCCGTCGGCGGCGGTGACTTTCAGGTCGTCAAAGCCGCCCTCCCACACCTGCATCCGCTTGACGCGGCGCACTTCGCCCACCGAAATCTCTTTCGACGGCGACACGGTGTCGGTCAGTTGCGCGATGGAATCGCGCTTGTAATTGTTCTGATCGAGCATCAGCCACAGATAGCGCAGCGTATCGGGCGAATTGTTCTTATAGGTGACGGTCTGCGTCGCCGTCAGGGTGCGCGTCGCCTCATTCAGTGAGGCCTTGATGCGGTAATCGACCTTCTGCTGCCAGTAGCGATAGCCCGGCTCACCCGCAGCGTTGCGGTAGTCGGTGGGCGTTGGCCATTCCTCGCCTTCCAACTGACGGAACTTGTCCTCAAAACGGCCCTTGGTCTGTTCGACCGGATCGGCCAGAGCGACAGAGGTGACGGCCGGCAAGGCCAGAACACACGAAGCGAGCAGCAGCTTTTTAAACACGGATGACCCCAGAGAAAACGATGTGCGGACAGGCGAAGCGCATTGCGCCGCCTATGGCCGCAAAAAAGTCTTTATACGTTCCTTTTGAAACGAATTTTGCGGAACGCGCAAGCCCTAAGCGCCCGGCTTCTCACCCGTGGCGGCGGACAGCGCCTTTTCCATCGTCACCTGATGCGGATAGGGGATGTAGATGCCCGCCGCGCCGAATGCTTCCTTGACCGATTTCAGCACGTCGGCGCGCACCTGACCGTGCTGAGCCACCGTCACCTGCGCTGTCACTTTCAACTGCACGCCATTGTCCGCGAAGTTCTCGACCCCGGCCCAGACCTCCGGCGTGGACAGGGTGCCGGGGTGTGAGCCCATCACCTTTTTCAGGATGGACAGGGCCTTATCGAGATCGGTGGCGAAATCGACCGTCACCAGTATGGCCAGGGTGCGGTGGCCGTAATGGCTGATATTGATGATGCGGTCGGAAAAGATCTTGGCATTGGGGATATAGACCTTGTGGCTGTCGCCATTGGTCAGTTCGGTCGAAAACAGACCGAGCCGCCCGACGGTGCCGGTGACATCTCCAATCGTCACCGTATCGCCGATGCGATAGGGCTTTTGCACAAGCAGCATGATACCCGACGCGACGTTGGACAGCGTGCCTTGCAAGGCCAGACCAATCGCCAGAGACGCCGCCCCCAGCACGGTCAGGATCGAGGTCGTCTGCACGCCCAGCCGGTTGAGGATGACCACAAGGCCGACCACCATGATCAGCCACCACACCACCTGCGACAGAAACTCCGGCAGGGTGCGGTCGGCGTCGGAATGGGCGTAACGCTTGGCGGTTTTGCGCACCGTGTTCGACAGCCACTGCGACAGGAACAGCGTGACCATCAGGATCAGGGCGGCGATCAGCAGGTTCGACAGAAACTCCGAATGCTGCGTCAGGTCACCCCAGAAGGTTTGCACATTGCTGACGAAATAGCTGAAGCGCTGTGGGATTTCACGAAAATCGAACGTCATCTCAGGGCCTTAAAGTCCGCTAAAATAGGTCTTGGCTTCGGGCCGCCACAGGGCTTTCAGCTCGGCATAGGGCACCACATAATATTCCCCCATACAGGCCCCCATGACGTGCGGCAGGTCGCTGCGGCTGAAGACCAGACCCTTGTCGTTGAACGAGGTTTGGTAATCATAACCAAGGTCGTCGGCTAGACACTCCGGGATCGACCTATCCCCCACAAACCACGGCGATTTCGGGGTCAGTCTGGCCTTGAGGGCTTTGAAGGCCGGCGTCTCGGGCCGTTCATCGCCAGGGGCCCAGCCCGGCGGCGTCACATACAGAGCCAATAGCTGGTCGGCGCTCAGATAACCACCCTTTTTCAGGTCATACATGGTGATGGTCCAGCTATTGTTGGGATGGGCACCGCCGCAAAAGGTGGACCCCGCGCTTTCGACGGCCATGATCGTTGGGGAGAGATAGACGACCTTATCGGTCATCTCCTCAAAACCGCCCGTCGTGCCCGTGCCGGGAAAGCCGCTTTGCGACAGGCAGTCGAGCGCGCTTTCCACCCGATAGAAGCGTTCCACATCCAGAGCGGCATTCACCTTGTCCCGCACGGACTCCACCGGATGTTGCGTCAGTTGCAGATAGTGGACGCCGGTCACCTTGTCCGTGACGGTCTGATAAGCGATTGGCCCGACACGCACCTCTGGCCCATAGACCGAGTCCTGATTGACGCGACGCGCACGAAACGGGTCGTTGCGGGCCAGTTCGCCCGTCCCCCCGTTCAGGGTGTCATCGACGGCGTACAGATCGCTGGTTTGCCCAATACGTAGTGAAGAGGTCAGCGTGCGCGTGGCGATCGTTTTCAAAACAACAGGCGCGCTGGTCTTCTTGCCCTTGGCGGTCCACAGGCCACTCAGCCCCGTGGGTAAGCTCTTGAGGGCAAGCGCGCCGGTGATCGGGCAGTCCGGACCCATGTCGCCACAGCCGGGGCGCTCATTAAAGGTCAGCGGGCCGCTACCCGGTTCCAGAGCAATGAGGGTACGGTAGCGTTTGTAATAATACTGCCCCGTATGGACGGTCTTGCCCTTGACCGTCGCGGATCGCAGTTCCACAACCACCGGGCTCTTGCCGATGGTCCCTTCGTACACGGTCTGGGTGACCGTGTCGGCGTGGGCTGTGGTGGTTACCATGAGGCTGAGCCCGATGGCCAGACGTGCCAGTAATTTCATAATTCATCCCCCTCTACCGTTGTGGGCCGGGTTTTGCGCCGCTGCCTGAAAAAATCTTTTAGCACCTGACCCGTCTCGGCCTCAAGCACGCCGCCGGTGACGTCAGGCGCCCAGTGGCAGGTCGGCTGCGCAAAAAAGCGCGGGCCACTCTCGACCGCGCCGCCCTTGGGATCAGAGGCCCCATATATCACCCGTCCGATACGGGCGTGCGACAGCGCCCCGGCGCACATGGCGCAGGGTTCCAGCGTCACATAGAGCCACAGATCGGTCAGGCGATAATTGCCAACAACCTGCCCAGCGGCGCGCAAAGCCAGTATTTCGGCGTGGGCGGAGGGGTCATTAAGACTAATGGGTGCGTTTTTTGCGCGCGCAATGACGGTTTTACTTGACGGATCGTAGATTAAAGCGCCTATCGGCACCTCGCCGGCCTGGGCGGCCTTTTCGGCCTCGTCCAGCGCCAGACGCATCAGGGTTTCGTCAGTCATGTCCTGTGGAGAGTCCATAGGGGTTGATGACCGGCAAACCGCTGCGGCGTCAAGTTAAAAGGCCCTGCGTGAGCAGGCCCAGTCAGGAAAATGATGATGTCTGAAGACAATAATACGCCCGAATCCGCCGCTCCGACCGAGAGCGTTGCCAGCGACGCCCCCCCCAAGAAATCTTACGTCAAAAAACCCGCCGCCAAAAAAGGCCCGCCGCCGAAACCCGCGCGCCCGCCCGAGCGCATCGCCAAGGTGCTGGCGCGTGCCGGTCTGGCCTCGCGCCGCGAAGTCGAGCGCCTGATCGGCCTCGGCAAGATCGCCGTCAATGGCCGCCTGCTCGACACCCCGGCGACCACTGTGTCGCCCGACGACCTGATCACCGTCGAAGGCAAGCCGATCCGTAAGGCCGAGCCCACCCGCGTGTGGCGCTATCACAAGCCGGTCGGCCTGATGACCACCCATCAGGACCCGCAGGGCCGCCCCACCGTGTTCAATTCGCTGCCGCAGGAACTGCCGCGCGTGATTTCGGTGGGCCGCCTCGACATTAATTCCGAAGGCCTGCTGCTACTGACCAATGACGGCGAACTGGCGCGCGCGCTGGAACTGCCGACGACCGGCTGGACGCGCGTCTATCGCGTGCGGGCGCTGGGGCGCACCACGCAGGAAGCGCTCGACACGCTGAAAACCGGCGTGACGGTCGAAGGCGTGCAATACGGCCCGATCGAAGCCAAGCTGGACAAGGCGCAGGAAAAGGCCGATGGCCGCGCCAATCTGTGGATCACGGTGTCGCTCAACGAAGGCAAGAACCGTGAAGTCCGTAAGGTGCTGGATAGCCTGGGCCTGAAGGTCAACCGCCTGATCCGTCTGGCCTACGGTCCGTTCCAACTCGGCGATATCGAGCCGGGTGAGGTTGAGGAAATCGGTCCGCGCGTCGTGCGCGAATTGCTGGGTGACAAGATCGACCCGCGCAACCTGCCGTCGGAAAACGAGACCCAGACGCGCACGCCGATGCGCCTGCGCCGCACTGATGGCGAGGGCGCGCCGCGCACCGGTCGTCGCGGGGGCGGCGAACGCTTTGCGCCGAAGGGCGAAGGTCGTGAGGAACGCCGCGAGCGCCCGCTCAGCCGCGACGAGGCCTTCCGCCGCAAGTACGAGGCCAAGGAATTCGGCGAGCGCGATTTCGATGAGCGCCCGCGCTTTGACGGTGACGGTCAGGCGCGTGATCGCCGCCCGGAACGCGAGGAACGCGAATGGACGCCGCGCGCTGAGCGCCCCAGACGAGACTTCAATACCGGCGAGTTCAAGCCGCGCGGGGAAGGCAGCTTCAAACCGCGTGGTGACCGTCCGCAACGTGATTTCAAACCGCGTGGGGAAGGCGACTTTAAGCTCCGTGGTGACCGTAACTTCGGCGACAAGCCGCGCTTTGATAAGCCGCGTGGCGAACGCCCGACGGGTGACCGTCCGCAGCGCGATTTCAAACCGCGTGGAGAGGGTGACTTTAAGCCCCGTGGTGACCGTAGCTTCGGCGACAAGCCGCGCTTTGATAAGCCGCGTGGCGAACGCCCGGCAGGTGACCGCCCGCAGCGCGATTTCAAACCGCGCGGTGAAGGGGACTTCAAGCCGCGTGGTGACCGCAGCTTCGGTGACAAGCCGCGCTTCGATAAGCCGCGTGGCGAGCGTCCGACGGGTGACCGTCCGCAGCGTGACTTCAAACCGCGCGGAGAAGGCGATTTCAAGCCCCGCGGGGAACGCAGCTTTGGTGACAAGCCGCGCTTTGATAAGCCGCGTGGCGAGCGTCCGGCCGGTGACCGTCCGCAGCGTGATTTCAAACCGCGCGGTGAAGGTGACTTCAAGCCCCGCGGCGAACGCAGCTTTGGTGACCGTCCGGCAGGCAAGTCGTTTGGCGGCAAGCCCGGTGGTGGCAAGTCATTCGGGGGCAAGCCGGGTGGCTTTAAGTCGGATGGGTTTAAATCTGGCGGGCGTCCGGGCGGCTTCGCCGGTAAGGGCGCGCCGCGCAAGCCGCGTCCGGAGTAAGTCCGTATGCGTATCGTCGGTGGTGAGTTTCGCGGGCGCGCCCTGAGCGCCCCCGAAGGCCAGAATACCCGGCCGACCTCGGAGCGGGCGCGTCAGGCCGTGTTCAATATTCTGGAGCACGCGGAATTCGCCCCCAACCTCAACGGGGCGCGGGTGATGGACGTCTTTGCCGGTTCCGGCGCGCTGGGCCTTGAGGCCATGTCACGCGGGGCGGCGTTTTGTCTGTTTGTCGATACGGATGACGCGGCGCGCGGCGCCATCCGCGACAATGTGGAGGCGTTCGGCCTGTTTGGTGTCACGCGCATCCATCGCCGCGACGCTACGCAACTGGGCGTGCGCCCTGGCGGCGCGTCGGAAGCCTTCGATCTGGTGTTTATGGACCCGCCCTATCGTAAGGGTTTGGTACAGCCGGCGCTGGAGGCGTTGCGAAACGGGAACTGGCTAAGCGATGAAGCCCTGATTGTGGTCGAGATGGCCACCGATGAGGACTTTTTTGCCACGGAACTGTGGCAGATAATCGACACCCGAACCTATGGTCCGGCGCAGGTTTTGTTCCTGAAACAAAAAATTCTTACGAATTTTTAACTGTCCAAGTTATTGATTTTAATAAAATAAAGCAAAAATTACCGTCTTTGTGTGGCCAAATTAACCCATTGGCCGGATTTTTAATATTGACGAGTTTTTTATTGTGTCCCCAATATGTCCTTAACAAGGTGTAAACCGCGCCGTCAGGCACGATTAATGCACCGAAGCCCTATTAAAGGGCGGGACTGAACTGTTATAAATGGGGTGATGTTATGACGGCAGAAGCGATCAAGCTTGAAGGCGGCAAGAAGCGCCGCGACGGCCTGAAGGTTATTCTGATGGCTGGTCTGAGTGTTCAGGCGTGGGCCTTCCTGATGGGTGTCGGGATTATTGTTCTCAACGTGACGCGTTGATTTTTGTAGCCTGTGGCGTTTGCCGCGGGTTTTTTTATGGGCATACAAAGCGCATTCCGAAAAGTGGGACGCACTTTTCGGGCCCAAATGCGCGGCAAAGTAAAAATCAGCCGGGGGCGAGGTTCAGGGGGAAACTGACCTTGCCATCCCGGTTGTGGGTCTGACCTAAAGCTCCGGTCTGACGGGACATCAGACCGCATGAGCCGACGGGGGAGTGGGGCTTAGGGTGAGTACGCCGGATAGGCGCGCTCACCCTGATCGCCCGTAGCCTCACAGTTTTAAGCATAGTTTGACTGTGTGGGGGTTCGAGCCCCGCGTAGCGCGAGTTTATCGTGGCGCGTGCGACTCTTTTTTCACCACGGATAAACACGGATGGCGGCTTTGCCGCCGACACGGATATCCGTGCCAGACGAACGCAGTTCGTCATCCGTGTCTATCCGTGGTAAAAATACAGTCCGCCGAGCCGCTTTTTTGATGGTTTTGGCCACGAAAAACACCAAAAGCACGAACATTCGAAAACCGGATATGCCTCGGCCGACGAGCCGTTACACGGCGGGTGACACGCCTATTTTTCAGGCGCTTCGCGCAAAACGGAGCCGCGACACTGTTCGTGCTTTTCGTGGCAAAACCCTACCGCCGGCCGAACAGCTTTTCGATGTCTTTCAGCTTAAGCTCGACATAGGTCGGGCGGCCGTGATTGCACTGACCCGAATGCGGCGTGGCCTCCATCTGCCGCAGCAGGGCGTTCATTTCGGACGCCGACAGCCGCCGCCCGGCGCGTACCGAATTGCGACAGGCCATATTGCCGCAGATTTCGGCCATCTTTTCTTTCAGGATCAGGGCCTGACCGTTTTCGGCAATATCGTCGGCCAGGTCGCGGATCAGCCCGGCCACGTCGCCATCGCCGATCAGAGCCGGGACTTCGCGCACCAGAATCGTCGCGGGGCCGAAGCTTTCGATCATCAGGCCAAAGCCTTCCAGATCGTCGCGTCGCGCCATCAGGCGGCTGACATCGGCGGGGTCGAGATCTACGATTTCCGGGATCAGCAGGGTCTGACGTGCGACATTCCCTTCGGCCATCATGGCCTTCATGCGCTCATAGACCAGCCGTTCGTGGGCGGCGTGCTGATCGACGATGATCAGGCCGTCTTTGGTCTGCGCCAGAATGTAGGTCTCGTGCAACTGCGCTCTCGCAGCACCCAGAGGATAGGACTCAAACTCCGGCGGCAGGGGCTGGCTGAGCGTGCGCAGATCAACCCCCGCCTCGGCCAGACCGCTGTCCCCCGGCGTGTCCAGCATCGGTGTGGCCTCAACGAAGTCTCTTTCGACTCTGGCTGAGGGCGCAAAGGTCAGGTCGGCATTCCAGGCGGGCTGGTAGTTCGGATGCGGTTGCTCCGGCGTCGCATAGGCGCGGGGTTGATAGCCTGCCCCCAACGCACTGGAATGCAGGCTCAGCGTCGGCTGCATCGGTGCGCGATAGCCCGACGATAGCGGATTAAAGGCGTTCAGCGCCTGATCGGCCACCGTGGTGGCGGCGCGGTGCCCGGCACTGGCCAGCGCGTGTTTCAGCGCCCCGATGATCAGGCCGCGCACTAGATTGGGGTCGCGGAAGCGCACCTCGGCCTTGGCCGGGTGGACGTTGACGTCGATGTCCTGCGGGTCGGTCTCGACATAGAGCACCGCCATCGGGTGGCGGTCGCGCGCCAGAAAGTCGGCATAGGCCCCGCGCAGCGCCCCGGTCAGCAGCTTGTCGCGCACCGGGCGGCCATTGACGAAGAGGTATTGATGCTGGGCATTGCCGCGCGAAAAGGTCGGCAGGCCCGCATAGCCGGTCAGCCTGACGCCCTCGCGCTGCTGATCAATCAGCAGGGCATTGTGGCCGAAATCATCGCCCAGCAGTGCGGCGAGGCGCTTCAGCCGCCCCTCAAACCCCGCCTCTTCGGGGTAGAGGCGCAAGGATCGCTTGCCATCGAGAGTCAGCGAAAAGCCAACGTCTTCGTGCGCCATGGCCTGCCGTTTGACCTCTTCACTGATGGCCATGTTCTCGGCGCGGTCGGTCTTCATGAACTTCAGCCGCGCCGGGGTGGCGTAAAACAGGTCTTTCAGCTCAACCCGCGTGCCGTGCGGGCGCGAAAAGGCAGCGGGCCGAAGCGGCGACATCGCCCCCGCATCGACCGTAATGGCGATGGCCCCGTCCATCCCCTTGGCGCGCGAGGTGATGTCCAGACGCGCCACCGACCCCATGGACGGCAGGGCCTCACCGCGAAAGCCCAGTGTCTGGATATGCAGCAGGTCCCAGGTACCGTCGGCCTGCGGTTTCAGCTTGGAGGTGGCGTGGCGCTCGACCGCCAGAGGCAGGTCGTCGGCGTCCATGCCGCGCCCGTTGTCCTCGATCAGGATGCGCGACAGCCCGCCCATATCGGCGAAAATGTCGATCTGCGTCGCGCCCGCATCGATGGCGTTTTCGACCAGTTCCTTGATGGCCGAAGCCGGACGCTCGACCACCTCGCCGGCGGCGATGCGGTTGATGGTGTCCTGAGGCAGGCGGGAAATATGGGCCATTGCGCCAATTTAGGTGAGTCCGGTGACGGGGGCAATGTCGGGAAGGGTTTGGCCACGAAAAACACCAAAAACACGAACGTTGAGCCGTAGCGCCGCCCTCGCTTTAAAGGCCCTTACCGTTTGTGCGGTAAGACAGGTGAGGGCGCTTCGCGCCGCAAGGCTTGCCACGGATATCCGTGCCAGACGAACGAAGTTCGTCGCCCTTGTCTATCCGTGGCGGAAAAAGAGTCCCGCGCCGGATGTCAGCAAGAGGTGTGAACCACAGATTTCACAGATTTCACAGATGGGCGCTGCGCGCCGGGCGGGCGACACGGGCTCGGATAATCTGTGGCATCTGTGAAATCTGTGGTTTCTTAAACCCAAACGAAAAAGGGCCGCCGTGCGGCAGCCCTTTTGAAACCTTGAATGCTTGATGGCTTACAGGCCCGGCAGTTTGAAGGATTTTTCCTTCTTCTGCTCGATGGTCACCTTGCCGTTGCCAAGCAACGTCTTGATGCGCGCGGCTTCCGATTCCGGGTCGAGCGCGTTGACTTCACCGGCCAGCACCGAATTGGTCGAAGGCACCGCGGCCGGGGTCGTGTCCTTTTTCCAGAACAGGATCTTGTCGGCGAAGCTCTCTTCCTTATAGGCGAGATCGCCGAATTCATCGTCCACGACGTAGCGGGCCAGCGGATCGGCCTTATCGGCCCCGGCCTTGCTGGCCAGAACCTTCTCGCCTTCGGAGCGGGTGATGGCCTGACGCTGACCCAGCAGGGCCTCGCGCGCGGCGCTTTCGGGTTGCAGTTCCTGCGCGCGGGGCTCTCCCGGCGCGGGCGGACGCAACGCGAAATCCGGCGGCACCACCAAAGGCGCCTTGGTCACAACGCGGAATTCGTCCGGCACGACCTTGTTCAGGCCCAGCGCGCTCTTGGTCGATTCGCACCCCGTCAGACCGACGCCGGCGATCAGCACCAGACCCGCCACTACTTTGACCGACTTCATTCTTCGCTCCGCATTATCCGTGCCCTTTTTCAGAAGGGGCCGGAGAGTGTTACTTGCTTTTCGCCGCCCTGCCAAGGGTCCGCGTTTAACCTTGTTTCGACTCTTCCCGATTGAGGAAGAAGACGTCGATGAACAACAGGGCCACGCCGATATTGATGGCGGCGTCGGCGATGTTGAACACCCACGGAAAGCCCAGCCCCGAAAAATCGAGAAAATCGACCACGCCGCCGTAGATGATACGGTCGATGGCGTTGCCGATGGCGCCGCCCGCCACCAGAGCCAGCCCCAGACCGAGGATGCGCCGGTTGGTGCGGCGGACCCAGTCGATCAGGAAGGCCGACACGACCAGCGAAAACAGGGTGAGCAGCCAGCGGCCGATCCCTTCCGAATGGAAGAAACCGAAGCTGACGCCCTTGTTCCACACCATGCTGAACGAGAAGAAGGGCAAAATCTTGACCTGTCCGAGACTGGGCAGTTGCAGACCGTATAAAATCCAGTTCTTGCTGATCTGATCGAGGATCAGGCCGATCAGTCCGATCAGCAGCATCTGTCGCCCCAGCGGCGTGGTGTGCGGCGGGGCGAAGTGGGTTTTCAGCTGGGTTTGAAGGTCAGTCATTCGGCGGTTGCTCTGCAAGCACCTCCCCTGATTTCAGGGGAGGGTGGCCTGAAAGGCCGGGTGGGGTTAATGCCCGGGGTGTAACCCCCCTCCGCCGATTCCGGCGGTATCCCCCCTGATATCAGGGGGGAGGCTTTAGTTCTTATGCGCCGCGTCCCATTCGGCGACGGCCTCGGCGTCACGCAAGGACAGGTCCGGATAGCGCGGGTCTGAGCCCACTTCGGGCAGGATGCGCCACGACCGCTGACACTTCTGACCGTGCGCGATGTGCACCACGACCGACACGTCCTTCACCTCGCCGAGGCGGAAGGCGTCGTCCGGGCCGACCGAGGCCGACAGCACGGCCTGAGACGTGCGGAAGACCTCCGCTGCATCAATGCCGTCAAAGGCCGCCAGCAGCGGTTCGGAGTCGATAAACACCGTCGGCGCGGCTTCGAGCGCCGAGCCGATCACCTTGTCGCGGCGTTTTTCTTCCAGTGCGGCGGTGACGACCGACAGCACTTCTTCGATCTTGCCCCAACGCGCGGCTTCGGCGGCATTGTGCCATTCGGCGGGCACGGCGGGCAGGGTGCGGAAGAGATTTTCCGGCGCGTCCGGATAGCGATAGCTCCACGCCTCTTCGGTGGTGAAGGCCATGATGGGCGACAGCCAGGCCGTCAGGCGCTCAAACAGGATGTTGAGCACCGTGCGGCAGGCGCGGCGCTTCACGTCCGACGGCTTGTCGCAATAGAGGCTGTCCTTGCGGATGTCGAAATAGAGCGACGACAGGGTCTGAGACGCGAAATCGGCCACCGGGCGGATGACACCGGCGAAGTCATAGGCGTCATAGGCGGCGCGCACCTTCGCATCCAGCTCATGCACATGGTGCAGGATGTAGCGTTCCAGCGACGGCATGTCCTGATAATCGACGGCTTCGTCGTCCGTATAGCCGTTGAGCGCGCCCAGCAGATAGCGCAGCGAATTGCGCAGCTTGCGATAGGCGTCCACGGTCGTCTGGATGATCTGCTTGCCGATGCGCAGGTCGTCGGAATAGTCCGACAGCGCGACCCACAGGCGCAGGATTTCGACGCCGGACTCCTTGGCGATGTCCTGCGGGGCGACGACATTGCCCTTGGACTTCGACATCTTCTCACCCTGTTCGTCGAGGACGAAGCCGTGGGTCAGGACGGCCTTATACGGCGCACGTCCGCGCGTGCCGCACGATTCCAGCAAGCTTGACTGGAACCAGCCGCGGTGCTGATCCGAACCTTCGAGATAGAGGTCAGCGGGGCTGTGCGTATTTTCACGGCCTTCCAGCGTAAAGGCGTGGGTCGAGCCGGAGTCGAACCACACATCGAGGATGTCCGTGACCTTTTCATAGTCGGCCGGATTGTAGCCGTTGCCCAGAAAATCCTCGTTCGGGCGTGTGAACCAGGCGTCGGCCCCCTCAGATGCAATCAGCTTGATGATGCGGTCGTTGACGGCGGGGTCTTTCAGCGGCTCACCCGTCTTTTTATCGACGTACATGGCCAGCGGCGTGCCCCAGTTGCGCTGACGGCTGATCAGCCAGTCGGGGCGGGTTTCGACCATGCTGCCGATACGGTTGCGGCCCTGATCGGGGTAGAAGGCGGTCTCACTGATGGCCTTGAGCGCCGTGGCGCGCAGGTTCGTCTCGCCATCCATGCGGATAAACCACTGGGGCGTGTTGCGGAAGATGACCGGAGCCTTGGAGCGCCACGAATGGGGGTAGGAGTGATCGACGCGACCGCGCGCCAGCAGGTTGCCGGCTTCGATCAGCTTTTCCATCACCACCTTATTGGCGTCGCCGAACTTGCCGGCCTTCTTGCCCTCGGTTTCAAGGACTTTCAGGCCCGCAAACAGCGGCACATGCGGGTAGTAGGCACCGTCCGGATCGACCGTGTCAGGGATGGAGTCCAGCGAATAGCCGGATTTCAGCCACACCAGATAGTCGTCGGCACCGTGGCCGGGGGCCGTGTGTACAAAGCCCGTACCGGCGTCGTCGGTGACATGATCGCCCGCCAGCATGGGGACTGGGAAGCCATAGCCGTCAACTGTGCTTGGAGCGAGTATCGCCAACGGATGCTGAAGGTTCAAGCCATCTAAATTAAGATTTTGCCGAAGGTTCTCCCATTTAGTTATGTTAGCAGCGGTGCGGACGGACTCAGATAGTTTTTCAGCAACAATAAGCTTATCGCCTACCTTAGCCCAAGGCGCAAAACCAAGAGTCTCTTCTGACGCAACCTCAGTCACTTCGTATAGTGAGTAGCTGATCCTAGGATTATAACTAACGGCCTTATTGGCAGGGATAGTCCACGGCGTTGTGGTCCAGATAACCACGGAGGCATCTCTCAAATCCTCATGTGGGTCGAGTGCCGACACACCTTCGGAATCAGGAGAGACAACAGGGGCTATCCGGCGGTTTTCAGCTACAGGGAACTTCACCCAGATGGTTGGGCTGACGTGCGGGTGGTATTCGACCTCGGCATCGGCCAGAGCCGTGCGTTCGACCGGCGACCACATGACGGGCTTTGAGCCGCGATAGAGCTGACCCGACATCAGGAACTTGTGGAACTCTGCCGTCACCTTCGCTTCGGTGTCGAAATCCATCGTGGCGTAGCGTTCATCCCATTCGCCCAGGATACCCAGACGCCTGAACTCTTCGCGCTGCACGCCGATCCATTCGGCGGCGTATTCGCGGCAGGCCTTGCGGAACTCGGCGGCGGGCACCTCGTCCTTCTTGCGGCCCCTGGCGCGGAACTGCTCCTCGATCTTCCATTCGATGGGCAGGCCGTGGCAGTCCCAGCCGGGGACGTAATCGACATCATAGCCCATCAGGAACTTCGAGCGCACCACGAAGTCCTTGAGGATCTTGTTCAGCGCGTGGCCGATATGAATATTGCCATTGGCGTAGGGCGGGCCGTCGTGCAGCACGAACAGGGGGGCGTTTTTGGCCTGACGCGCCTTACGCACGCTGTGGTACAGGTCGGACTCTTCCCACTTTTTCAGCATTTCGGGCTCGGCCTTGGGCAGGCCAGCGCGCATCGGGAAGGCGGTTTCAGGCAGGAAGACGGTTTCGCGGTAATCGCGTGAAGGGTGTTCGGACATGAATCCTGATAATCTCTGGGAGGGGATACGGTCAAATAAGGCGTGGCGATGTACTCCCAGCGCAAGACCCGGTGCGGGTGGCTTACGCTGGGCTTCAAATTCGAAGCTGCGCCCGTATCGTCAACATGGAGGCAGCGTTTATCAGAGGCCGCCGGAATTGCCTAGAGACAGGGAAAGAAAAGTGGGTGAGGGTCCATTGTTAAAGCGCCTCCCCTGATTTCAGGGGAGGTGGATTTTGGAGCAAAGCGACAAAAGACGGTGGGGTTAAAGCGATAGGGGTTAACCCCACCGTCATCCGATCCTCACGGATCGTCTGACACCTCCCCTAAAATTAGGGGAGGCGCTTTTGCCAATCCTGACAAAAACTGTCAGTACGACCTGTAACCTCCCACTCAGGAGGTGCCCATGCGCAAGATTGATCTGAAACGTGAGCGCAAGCCGCTCTATACCGCTTCCGCCGGTCAGTTTGTGCTGATCGACGTGCCGCCGCTGCCGTTCCTGATGATCGACGGTCACGGCGACCCCAATGGCGAAGGCTTTGCCGAGGCCATGCAGGCCCTGTTTTCAGTGGCCTATGGGCTGAAATTCATGAGCAAGGTCGAATGTGACCTCGACTACAGCGTGCCGCCGATGGAGGGGCTGTGGTGGGCCGACCGTTTCGAGCGCTTCTATGACCGCGACAAGGCCCTCTGGTCGTGGCGCATCATGGTGCCGCAGCCCGATACGATCACGCCCGACATGTTCGCCCGCGCCGTGGTTGGGGCCGGACGCAAAGGCAAAGGCAAAGGGGGTGCGGCTCTTGGGCGGTTGCGGCTTGAAACCTGGGCCGAGGGCTTGAGCGTTCAGACCCTGCATGTGGGCTCTTATGACGATGAAGGGCCACTGATTGCGCAATTGCATCAATGGATTGCCGATAATGGTCTGAGCGAAACCGGCCATCACCACGAAATCTATTTGTCCGACCCGCGCCGCACCGCGCCCGAAAAGCTGAAGACCCTCCTGCGCCAGCCGGTTCAGTATCGCTCTCCCCTTGCCGCCTCGCCGTTGCCAAGCTAATCAAGAGGGGCAATTCAGGGGAGGGACCCATGCGTAAGGTGGCAATCGTCGGACTGATGGCGCTCAGCCTGTCGGCCTGCGGGCAAAAACCCGCTGAGCCGCAACCGTCCGAGGCGGCCAGGCAGACCTTTAGCGGCTGTGAGTGGCAGGCGGTGCGGGGCGGTCAACTGTCTATGTACGCCTTTGCCTGCCCCAATACGCACATGGTCGCCGATGAAACCCTGCCGGGCTTTGGCGTGGTGGAAAGCGGGCCTGACGATGTCAGCTATTACCGACCCGTTGTCCGCACCTTTGCCAAGCCACCGCAGGCCGCCATCGACGTCATCCTGCCGCAAATCCGCAAGCTGACGCCACAGGCCGCGACGTGTGTGCTGACACCCGCTCAGGACCCGACGGCGGAAAAAACGACGCGGGCGCTGTTTGAACTGACCCCGACCGGTGAGGCGCTGAAAGCGTGGGAACAGACGGTCCAGACCGGGGAGGGTGAGGCGCAGCCGTGCGGCCCGATGGGCGTCGGCATGGCCGGATCACGCGTCTTTGAGGTCCTGCCGGATGATCCGGCCTATGTGATCTATATCGACTACGGCTCGGAAATTCAGATTTTCGATACGACGACGCTGCGCCGGGTCAAGGGTGATTAGGCAAAATAGGCCTTGGCCGCGTCGGCATCCTTAGCGATCTGGTCTTTAAGGGCCTCAAACGACGGGAATTTCTGTTCCGGGCGCAGATAGTGCAGCAGTTCGACCTCGATTACCTGATCGTAGATGTCGTGGTCCAGCCCGAAGATATGCGTTTCAAAGCGCTCGCTGAGGCCGCCCACGGTCGGGCGCTTGCCGAAATTGGTGACGCTGCCCAGCACCCGCCCGTCGCTGAGTCGCGTGCGCGTCACATAGACTCCGTATTTCGGGCGCAGATAGTCGTTAAGCTCGATATTGGCGGTCGGAAAGCCGATCTGACGGCCGATCTGATCGCCGCGCGTCACCACACTCGCAAAGGCCTGTGGCCGGCCCAGCACGTGTCCGGCCAGTTGCGCGTCCCCGGCTTCGAGGGCCTCACGCACGGCCGAAGAGGACAGCTTGTGCCCCGTCTCATCGGTCTGACACGGCGTGACGGCGGTGGTGAAGCCCATCGACGCGCCGGCCTCGCTCAGGGTCTGCGCCGAACCGCCGCCCTTGGCGCCATAACGGAAGTCGAAGCCGCAACTGATGTGGCTCAGTTTCAGATGGTCGCGCAGGAGGCTTTGTGTAAACGCTTCTGCCGTCAGGGCCGACAGCGTCTCGTCAAAACGCAGCACAAAGACGTATTCGACGCCCAGCTCAGAGAAGGCGCGGACCTGCTGATCGAGAGTCATCAGGCGAAACGGCGTCACCGGCTTTCCGGCGCGCGTCAGGAAGAAGGCCTGCGGGTGCGGGTCGAAACAGACGACGGCGGAGGGTGCCCCCAGACGGTGCGCGGCAGCAATGGCGTTTTCGATCACCCGCTGATGGCCGCGATGCACGCCGTCAAAGCTGCCGATAGCGGCGCAGGCACCGGTCGGCCACGCCACACCCTGCGCCGCGGCGTTGAGCGCCTGCGAACGCAGGGCCCCGACGGGTTCGAGCGTCAGAAGAAACGCCTTGGTCGCCATCTGTGTCACGATCAGACCGGTTTGCGCGGGGCGATGACCTCGGCCACACCCTTGGCGTAGGTCTTGCCGCCGACGCTGGCGACGGTGGTCAGGGTCACGACGCCCGTCTTGGGCTGAATGTCGGTGACGGTGAGGGTGATGGTCACCACGTCGTCGATTTTCACCGCGCGTTTGAAGTTCAGCGATTGCGACACATAGATGCTGCCGCGTCCGGGCAGGCCCCCGGCGATGGTCGCCGAAATCCACGCATTGAGCAAAGCGCCATGCGCGATGCGACCTTTGAACGGCGTGGTCGCCGCATAGGCCTCATCGACGTGCACGGGGTTGTGGTCCTCAGACACCTCGGCAAAGGCGCGGATGGCCGCGTCGGTGGCGGTGAAGGCGCGCTCCAGAGACTGACCCACACTCAGGTCTTCGAGATACACGGTGACGGCATCGGTCATGGGTCGGGGTCCGTATTCAGGTTTCGCGCCTGATCTAGGGCGCTCAGCGGCGTTTGCCAAGACGCCCAACGCATAATCCTGCCCCCAAAGCCTGCGTAAAACTGTCCCGATTTGGCATTATTTTTTCAAACGCGGTTCATAAAACGCAGGTTTTTCATGGTTAACTATAGTTATATCATTGAATTATATCAAAAAATTTGAATACGGCCTTTAACTCTATTTTATCCGCTTGCTGCCATGATGCCTTAGTCAGATGTGAAGGGCCTGCATAAGGCGGGCCCGAGTTATTAAAGGTGGGCACACTCACATGGCCGTCGATATGTCCATGCAGATCCTGGTGGTTGATGATTACAAGACCATGCTGCGGATCATTTCCAATCTGCTGAAGCAGCTGGGATTCGAGAACATCGAGGAAGCGTCGGATGGCGCGGAAGCCCTCGAAAAGATGAAGAAGACCAGCTACGGTCTGGTCATTTCCGACTGGAACATGGAGCCCATGACCGGCTATGAACTCCTTTTGAAGGTGCGTTCGGACGATTCGCTGAAACGCACGCCCTTCATCATGGTCACGGCCGAATCCAAGACCGAGAACGTGATCGCCGCCAAGAAGGCCGGCGTGAACAACTACATCGTCAAGCCGTTCAATGGCGCGACGCTGAAGCAGAAGATCACCGCCGTTCTCGGCGAGTTCTAAAGCGCCATCCGACAGGGGGGACCCCTTTTCGGAAAAATGGCGCGATAAAACAAAGAGCGTAGATCGAAATGACGACTCTCCCGAAAGTCGTTTTGATCTAAGAGTTGACCGACTATCAAGCAGGTTAAAATGGGCCAGGTTGCACCCAAACAGGCTGAATCTCCCGCACTGGAGCCCGTTGACGCGGCTCTGGCCGCGGCGATGGAGCCCAAGCTGATCAATTTGATGCAGCAGTCCGAGGCCCTCGTCAGCCTGATGCGTGAGTTCTTTCAGCAGCTCGACAGACGTCGCGCCGAAGAATTCGCCGTTATCGCCGGCTATATCGCCAAGGCCAAGGAAGAGATCCGCGAACTGCGGCCGCATGATCTGTCGCAGGAGCGTATCCCGACGGCAGGCGCGGAGCTGGAAGCCATCACCCGCGATACCGAAAACGCCACGCACAACATCATGAACGCCGCCGAAGCGATCATGGGCATGGATGTATCGGACCCCAAGGCCTATAAGGCGGCGGTGGACGACGAGGTGATGAAGATTTTCGAAGCCTGCTCGTTCCAGGACATCACCGGCCAGCGCGTGTCGAAGGTCGTCAACGTCCTCAAGCAGATCGAGGAGCGCGTCGGCAAGCTGGCGGCTACGCTGGGTGTCGAGGACAAGGATGTCGAGCTGTCCGAGCGTGAAAAGCGCGCCCGCGACCTGTTGCTCAACGGTCCCGCCATTGGGGGGCCGGAAACCCGTCAGGAAGCCATCGACGCCATGTTCGATGAAGCCCCTGCGGCGGCCCCGGAACTGAAGGTACAGGCCCCTAAGGTCGAAGCGCCTAAAGTTGAGCCTAAGCCGGAACCGAAGCCTGAGCCCAAGCCGGAACCGGTGGCCAAGGCGGCGCCTGCACCGGCTCCGGCTCCGGCTCCGGCTCCGGCTCCCGCGCCTGTGGCAGCGCCTGCGCCCGCCCCGGCGGCAGGCAACTCTCAGGACGACATTGACGCCCTGTTCGATGCCCCGGCGGCCAGTAATGAGCCTCAGTCTCAGGATGACATCGACGCCTTGTTCGACATGTCGCCGGAAGAACTGAACAAGACCAATTCGCAGGACGATATCGACGCCCTGTTCGACTGATCCCCATAACGGACAAGGCCGGTCAACGGCCTGTCCCGCAGGCCTTCGTGATGGTGGCCTTCGCAAAACCCCTTCCGTCCCTATCCGGAAGGGGTTTTTGCTGTGCTCAAATGCCGGACATAAAAAAGCCCTTCCTGGCAACAGGAAGGGCTTTTTTTATTAAGACAAGAAAAATCAGGCCCTTAGCGCGGCCAGTTGCTGCGACAGGTCGGTCTGGTCACGGCTGTCGATGGAGGTGCAGATCTGCTTCACATCGACATAGCTGAACGGTTTGGGCAGCAGGTAGTCGGCCTGTTCGCGGCGCGCCTTGTTGAGCATGGTGCGGATCATCACCGGGTCGTTACGCTGACCGGCAGACATGATGCCGATGGGGGTGCCGGGGGCGCGCTCACGCAGTTCCGCCATGTGGTCCAGCACATTGTCTTCGCCCAGAAAAATGTCGGCGAGGATCAGGTAGAAGCGCGTGACATCAAGTTGCGCCCACGCCTCGTTCATAGAACTGGCCGTGAACACTTCGCAACCCTGCTGCGCGAACATGCGGGCGATGATGCGCGCCTGAGTGGCGCTGTCTTCGATGATCAGGACGGTTCGCGACACGGCGCCACCCCAGGAGTGTTTATGACATCCTTATTTTGGATGCGACCTGTTGACAAAACATTACTGGGGGACGCGACCTGACGTTGTTATTTACCACGCCAGAGCGGTGGAAACGTAACGGGCGCTGGCCTTTTCGCTTTCCAGCACCTTGACCAGCAGTTGCGCGTCCAGTTGGCCCTCGGCATTGGTGGCCTCAAGGGCGTGGATGCCGGCTGCGATAAAGACGAGGTCGAGCCCCTGACCATTGGCCCCCAGCACATCGGTCGGCAGGCCATCGCCAATGGCGAGGATGCGCGATGTGTCCACCTCACGCCCGGCCACGGCGTTCAGGGCCTGATAGCAGAGGTCGTAGATGGGGGCGTAGGGCTTGCCCGCCATGATCACTTCGCCGCCAAAGGCCATATAGATGTCGGCCAGAGTCCCGGCGCAGTAGATGATCTGATCACCCCGCTGCACGATGCGGTCGGGATTGGCGCAGATCATGGGGATGCCGCGCTGAGCGGCGGCTTTCAGGTCGGGGTGATACTGCTCCAGCGTGTCGTTTTCGTCGTCGAACAGGCCGGTGCAGGAGATGAAGGCGGCCGTGTCCGGCGTGCCGCTCAGATCGACGCCCAGGCCCTCATACAGCGGTGCGTCGCGCTCCGGCCCGATGACCCATGCCGAGCCCTTTGTGGCATAGTCTTTCAGGAAGGTGCGGGTGGCGTCGCCGGACGAGACGATGGCCGAAAAGGCGTCGTCATAGACGCCCAGATCGGCCAGTTGCGCCTTCAGCCCGTCCTGCGGGCGGGGCGAGTTGGAAATCAGCACCACGGGCCCGCGTTCGGCCTTGAAGCGGCGCAGGGCGTCATAGGCCTCCGGAAAATGCCGCCTGCCATTATGGATGACGCCCCAGATGTCACAGAAAACCGCGTCATACTCAGCGGCGATGTCGGACAGATGGGTCAGCAGGTGCGGGGCGGTCATGGCGGGCCTTTCGTTGAGAACGGCCTTCATAGAACAAGCGCCCGGAAAGGGGAATCTGAAAAGAAGAGACAAGCGCCGCAGCGCGACGCCTTATTTCAGAACGCTGCCCGCGTCTACCAGTTCGACCTCGTGCATCTGGTTCAGATAGGCGTCGAAATAGGGCTTGTGCGAGGCGCCAACGACGCTGAGGACACGCGCTCCCGGTGTCTTGACGAAGGCAGCACGAATATTGGCCACCATGCGCAGGTTACGCACCTCCCACCAGCCGACATACTGACGGCCCCAGTATTCCGGCGTCTTGTCCGCCGCCGCCTTTCCGAAATCGGATTTGATGGCGTACATCTGCATCGGTGGGCTGTTGTAATAGCGGAAGAGGTTCAGCATACCGGTCGCCGCATTGGCGTCGGCTGCCGGGGCGGGCGGGGCCGGGTCCTTCGGGCTCGACCAGATGCGGGTGATGGCCGCTTCAAAGCCCGGATCGTCGCTTTGAACCGCATCCGAGGTGTGATCGTCGGTGGCATAGACGCGCTCAAGGCCGCTGCGTGCCGCCAGCACCGCCGCGATCTGATAGTTTTCATTGGGGGCGGCAGCAATGTCGGTCAGCAGTTTGAGCAGCGCCGCATCAATGCCGTCGCCGACGCGCCGTTCCGACGGAGGCAGGCGCAACCACTGCACCAGCGCCGAAGGCCGCTCATTGGCGGCCAGAAGCGTGGCGGCCAGACGCCGACGGGCCGCGGGGGTGGGGTTGGCGGGCCATGAGGCCAGCATCGCCTCGGCCTGCGCATAGGCGGTGGGCACATCGAGGCCTGTGGCCTTTTGCGCCGCGTCGGTGGGGCGGCAATACTGATCGGCAACGCCGGGGTAAATCGTCGGATAGCGGCGCAACTGATCGCACTGCATGCCGGACAGGGCTTCGATGGTGATGACCGTCGGTTTATAGGCGGCCAGCTTGTCGAGCAGGGCGCTCATCGAGGCCGGATCGAATGTTTGCAGATTGCTGAGGTGGATACTGCCCAGCACCAGAACCTGCGTTTTCGGGCCGGCGACCAGAGGCTTCCAGGAGGTCGGATCAAAGGCCGGGGTCTGCGCCGTGGCGGGCATCCCCAGAGATAAAGTCAAACCGATCGCCAGACCCGCGCGTGCCAACATATTCTTCATGATGTCCCCCTGTGGTTCGTTACCCGTAACAGCCTACCACAGGTTCTGCGGACGTCTATACTTTATACGTTCCGGCTTTGAGGAGAGCTGTTGAGCATATCTCTCCGGCCCGAACTGCGCTATGACGGGTCAGGGAGGAGAGCGCATGCGCAGCTATTGTCTGAAGGCCAATGGACTGGAGTTTGCGGTCGATGAGGCCGGGGAGGGCGATCGCGTCCTTATGCTGCTGCACGGGTTCCCGCAGAGCCGCATCGCCTGGCATCCGCTGATGGCCCCGCTGGCGGCGATGGGGTGTCGGGTCATCGCGCCGGACCTGCGTGGCTATGGCGACAGCGACAGGCCCGGAGGGCAGAGCGATTACCGTATCGAGTGCCTGAGCGAGGATGTGCTGGCCATTGCCGAAGCGGTGGGGGCCACGCGGCCCGTGCTGGTCGGACACGACTGGGGCGGGGTAATAGCGTGGCGCACGGCCATCGACTATCCGGAGCGCGTATCCGGGCTGGTGGTGGCCAATGCCCCGCACCCGGTGGTGTTTGAGCGGTTGTTGTATAGCGGTCTGCGGCAGAGGCTGCGCTCGCTCTATGTCCTGTTCTTTTTACTGCCTTGGCTGCCTGAATGGCAGGTGCGGCGGCGCAAGGGGCGCGGGTTAGCGGCACTGATGCGGCGTCAGTCACCGGCCTTCCGTCAGGCGGCGCTTGATGTTTATGCCGAAAATATTGTGCGTCCCGGTGCGGCCACGGCGATGATCAACTATTACCGCGCCAATGTGACCCGTCTGGTGACCCGGCAAACTAAGACCCCGCTCTGCGTGCCGACTCTGATGGTCTGGGGCATGGCCGACCCGTTTCTGGATGCAGCCCTGACCGAGGGCAATGAGGCCTATGTGCCTGATTTTACGCTGCAACGTCTGCCGGGCGTTTCGCACTGGGTGCTGGAAGAGGCCGGTGACCGGCTGGTGGCGGCCATCGCTGAATGGTCGCAGAGAAAAGGGCTCAGTCGCCCAGCCACGGATTAAACACCGGTACGCGGGCTTTTTCATAGTCCTGCGTATCGCGGGTGACGAGGGTCAGGCCGTGGCACAGGGCGGTGGCTCCAATAATCAGATCGGGCTGTGAGAAGGTATGCCGCTGCTTGCGCCCCTCTTCGACCAGCAGCCGCCAGCGCAGCATCACCTCCTCGCTGACCGGCAGTTCGCGTTGCGCAAACAGCGGGCGGATGCGGTGATTGAGCCAGTCATTCAGTTCGCTGCGCCGGGCGGCGTCGTCAAGCCGCTCAATACCGAAGCGGATTTCGGCAAAGGTGACCGTGCTGACATAAAGACTTTCCAGCGGTTGCGCGGCGACAAAGGCGGTCACCTTCGGTTCGGGTCTGGGGCGGCGCAGTTCGGACAGGATGTTGGTGTCGAGCAGCCAGCCCGTCACAATTCGACCTCCCGCACCGGCATGGGTGCACGGGTGGGAGTGAGGTCGATATCCTCCGTCGGCACACTGCGTAGAGCGTCGATCAGGGTCTGCCCACAGGTTTCGCCGGTGAGTTTGTGGAACGCTTCGGCGGCGACGACCACTACCTCGTCGCGGCCATGCACCGTGACGTGCTGCGGCCCTTCGCTGCGTACCCGGCGTACAAGCTCACTGAACCGTGCCTTGGCGTCCTGAAGCCGCCAGTAACCGGGGAGGGCTGGGGTGTGTGATAATCTGGTCATGCTGACTAGAATAACACGGGGCGGAGCGGCGTCAAAGACCTCAAAGATCGCTTTTCAAAGTGCGCCCCTCACTTTGAATACAGCTTCTTATCGAGCGCTTTCACAAGCGGTTCTCGGGCTTTGTGATGTTTGAATAGGGAAGGAACGTGCAGCAGAAAACGCGAATATCCATCCTGATGCACGGATCGCGTTTCTGAATCAATGAAGTTACGCAAGGCCATAGCGCTATCGCGATCATAGGCCCACAGATTGTGCCCTCGGTAGGAGATCAGGAAATACAGATCATCGGGCCAGTTCAGGCGGTGTTTGGATCTGAAATAGCAGGCCGAGCACCGAACCGAACCCATGCCGCTTCCGGGGCTGCTGCGCCAATAATGGCTTTGCGCCCACAATTGAGGTTCATATCCGTGTGGAAGGTCGTGAATGCCACTTTGCAGGGGACCATGCAGCCCCGGATAATACAAAGCGGCATGCCATTTATGGCCGCAACCATCCACATACTGATGATAGTCAAATGCCTTATTCGCTTTAAAGTAGGCGATGTGGTCCCGGCGTTCGATCCTGCGATAGGTCGCAAACTCAAACTCAGCCAGACTTCTGCATATCGGACAGTGAATAGCGAGCCGATGCGGGACGGGATTCCATTCGTATAGCCCCGTCATAGCAACACTTCGACCTTAAGCCCGGCGGCGTTGCGGGGGCAGGGTCGATTTGATGAAGCCCGCCGGGGGGGCGGTTTCCAGCAGCACCTGCTCCTTGATGGCGCGCGGTTCGCCGAACAGGTGGCCCTGCGCGTAGGCGACCTCGATTTCGAGGATGTCCACCACCTGACGCTCGTTCTCGACCTTTTCGGCGATGACGTCGATGCCATAGCGCGCCAGAAGGTTGGCATAGTCGCCCGCGTGGATGTCCTTGAGGAAGCG
>NZ_JAIXSV010000067.1 GCF_027484505.1 Asticcacaulis sp. | reverse complement strand
TCTGATGCTGTCCAATCCGTCGATGATCAAACGCCCGGTGCTGGATAAGGACGGTACGATCACCGTCGGCTTCAAGCCGGAGGTCTATGCGGCCTTGTTTGCGTGAGGTCAGAGGGGGGGCGCTCCCTCTCTCAGTCGGATGAATTTTATTTAATACTTATCTGTGCATCCAAATGGCCCTGTCCGTGCCTCTTATCCTACAGAGGCGGATTTTCGCCTGACACTTTCTCAAGGGAGATCGTAACATGCACGGTTTCGAAGCGGCACTTCTCATCCCCATCATCTCTATCCTGATGCCTATTTTTATCGTCGGCATCGTCATGTACTTCCGCGCCAAGGACCGGGCCGAGGTGCAGAAGACCATCCGGATGGCCATTGAAAAGGGTCAGCCCCTGCCGCCGGAATATCTGGACAGCCTGCAAAAGTCCGGCGCGTCGATTGGCAAGATGAAAACGCCGGTCAACGACATCCGCTCCGGTCTGATCCTGATGGCCGTGGCCCTGGGTCTGGTGGTCATGGACTATGTCGGCAATGACTATACGTTTGAGACCCTGTCCGGCATTGCGGCCATTCCGGGCTTTATCGGCGTCGCCCTGCTGATCATGGGCATTGTCGGTCTGAACAATCAGAAGAAGTCCTGAACCGTAACGCTTTCAGGATCGACCCGCCATGTCCGCCCCTTCCACCGCTGCCGGTTACCGACATCTGAGTGATCATGACCTGATCGCTCAGGCGGTGCTGGGCGTGTCCGACGCCTTCGGCGAGCTGGTGCGGCGGCACTCGGCGGCCCTGCGCACGCATCTGCGGCGCATGGGGGCACAGGGGGCCGATGCCGACGACATGGCGCAGGAGGCCTTTATCACGGCCTATGAGCGCCTGACCGAGTACCGGGCCGATGGTCCATTTCTCAACTGGCTCAAAATGATCGCGGCCCGGCGTTATCTGCGTAAGGTCAAGACGACGCAGAAATACCTGCTCGTTGACGATGTAGCCCCCTATGAGGCCGCGCCGGACCTGCATCAGGCCGGCCAGAACGAGGGGGTGGCGCGTGATCTGGACGGGGCCTTGTCACGCCTGAAGCCGGCGGAGCGCCTGTGCGTCACGCTGAATATCTCCGGCGGGCTCAGCCATCAGGACGTCTCTAACGAGACAGGCCTGCCGCTGGGGACGGTCAAGAGCCATATCAAACGCGGACTGACGCAACTGAGGGCGATGCTGGACATGGCTGAGGCCGTGCCCGCTGTTATCGAAAGGTGATGTCATGAAGGATGAAGATCTTTACCATCTGTTCCAGACGCCGATGCGCTTCGATGACGAACCGGCGTTTCAGGATCGGGTAATGCGCCGTCTGGGTGCCAAAAACTGGCTGCGTCAGGGCCTGATCGCGCTGGCCGGCCTGTTGGGTGGCCTTTATGCGCTGACGCAACTGGTGCGGTTGCCCGGCCTGTCGTCCACGGCGCAGGCTGCCACACGCCCGGCCGCCACACCGGATGCCACCTTCGAAGCCAGCCTCGGCTTCGGGCGCGAACTGTTGGAAAACGTCGCCAATGCTCTGGCGCTGGCCTTAAGCAAGTCCACCGATTATTTGGCCTTCGCCCAGTCGCCCCTCTTTTTTTGGATCAGCTTTTCGCTATGTATGAGCATTGTCGGCCTGTACCTCGTCAACATGCGTGAAGAGGGGATATAGGCCCACTCCCTGCCGGTCCTCCCGGCTGAGCGAAAGGTGCCTTCAAGGTGAGCAGCCATACCCCATCCCCCGTCAAGCGTCTGACCGCGCCGGAAATCTATGCGCGCAAGGGCGGCACGCCTCTGGTCAGCCTGACCGCCTATGACGCGCCGATGGCGGAAATTCTGGACGATCACTGCGACATCCTGCTGGTGGGCGACAGCGTCGGCATGGTGGTGCACGGCCTGCCGAACACAATCGGTGTGACGATGGAGATGATGATTCTGCATGGTCAGGCGGTGATGCGCGGGGCCAGACGCGCCTTTGTCGTCGTCGATATGCCGTTTGGCTCTTATGAGGGTGATCCGGAAGTGGCTTTTGATAACGCCGCACGCCTTCTGAAAGAAACCGGCGCGCAGGCGGTCAAGGTCGAAAGCGGCCCGACGGTCGCGCGCACCATCGCCTATCTGACGCAGCGCGGCATCCCGGTCATGGGGCATATTGGTCTGCGGCCGCAGGCGGTCAATGTCGATGGCGGCTTCCGCGCCAAGGGCCGTACCCCCGAAGAACGCGAAAAAGTCCTTCAGGAGGCCCGCGACACTGACGCGGCCGGGGCTTTTGCTATTGTGATTGAGGGCGTGGCTGCCGATCTGGCCGGAGAGATCACGGCGGCGGTCAAGGCCCCCACCATTGGCATCGGGGCCTCGGCGGCCTGTGACGGGCAGATACTGGTCGTTGATGACATGCTGGGGCAGTTCGACTGGTCCCCCAAATTCGTGCGCCGCTACGCCGCCTTGCGCGAAACCATCAGCGAAGCCGCCGCTGCCTACGCCAAAGATGTCAAAAGCCGCGACTTTCCGGCCCCACAAGAGACATATTTTGCGAAGTAGAATGACAACCCTGATGGGGCGTCATTAATGATCATTGCGCATCCGGCCTGTTGCGGCTAGGTTCGCGCCAGATTTACCGGTGACCGCCGCGCTGCGGTCCCGTCAGTGTGTTCTGAGACAAGGAATAAACGTGAGCGATATTTTCGAGGAAGCCGAAGAAGGTCTGCGTCAGGACCGTTGGGCCGCCATCGCAAAAAAGAGCGCCCCTTTCGTAGGCGGTGCACTGGCTGTGGCGCTGATCGGGGCTCTGGGCTTCTGGGGCTACACGTCGTGGGACGCTTCACGCGTGAGCAAGGCGTCTGAGGCCTATGTGGCCGCTCAGGAAGCCCTGACCAAGAACGATAAGGCGGCGGCGAAGGCCGATTTCCAGAAGGTCGTGGACGCGGGCGCACCGGGCTATAAGGCACTGGCCCTGTCGCAACTGGCCGGGCTGGCCGTCGAGGACAACAAGACCGACGAAGCCGTGAAGCTGCTGGAAGAGGCGTCGAAGGCCTCTTCTGACCCGCTGATTGCCGATCTGGCCACGCTGAAGGCCACGTTCCTGATTATGGACAAGGCGTCGTTCGAGGACGTCGAAAAGCGCCTGACGCCGCTGACCAAGGAAGGCCGTCCCCACGCGCCTCTGGCCAAGGAAGCGCTGGCCATGGCCAAGATACAGAAGGGCGATATTCAGGGGGCGCGCGGCGACCTTCAGGCGCTGGCCTTCTCGCTGGATGCCTCTGATCCGCTCAAGCAACGCGCCCAGATGGCGGTGGCCCTGATCGATTCCGGCGGGGCCGAAGTGGCGCGTCAGGCGATCAAGCTGCCGGAAGTGAAGGCACAGCCGCAGATGGCCGCCCCGCTCACCCTGCCGCAGCAGTAAACGACATACCCGACTAACCTCACCTTGATGAGAAAGCCCTGATGACGGCAAAGACTTCCCACCATAACGGCCACCAAACCGGTCGTATCCTGACCGCCACGGCTATGGCGCTGGTGCTGGGCGCGGGGCTTTCGGGCTGCTCGACCATCCAAAACCTCAATCCGCTCAAAAAAGAAGAGCCGAAAGAGGTGGCGACGCAGGGCGAACGCATATCCATCGTTGCTTTTGAGCAAAAGGTGCAGCCATCGGAACGTCTGGCGGGCAAGGACTTCTACCTGCCGTCGCCGCAACCGGTCGCTGACTGGCCCTTCGCCAGCGGCCCGACCACGACGGTCGAGCACGCCGCCGCGGCTGAGCAGTTCAAAATCGCCTGGTCCAAGTCGGTGGGGGCGGGCTCGTCGCGCACCACTCAGGTCGTCGCCTCGCCGGTATCCGACGGCAAGCTGATCTACGCCATGGACGGCGAAGCGCGTATCCGCGCCTTTGACGTCAATTCGGGCAACGAAGTGTGGACGCGGAACCTCAATCCCGACATTCGCCGTGACAAGGACGCCTTTGGCGGTGGTCTGGCCGTTTCGGGTGGCAAACTCTATGTGACTTCCGGCTTCCGTCTGGCCGCTGCGCTTGATGCTGCGTCGGGCGAGGTGCTGTGGACCAAGACCTTCGACAGCCCTCTGCGCGCCGCGCCGGCCGTTAACGGCAATGTGGTGGTCTTCAGCGACGTCGATAACCAGATGATAGCGCTGAACAAAGAAACGGGGGAACCCGCCTGGACCTATCAGGCGCTGGTTGAACCGGCGCGCATCCTGCGCACCACCTCTCCGGCCATCTATGAGAACCTGTTTATCGCGCCGTTCTCGTCGGGCGAACTGGTCGGCATTGATGCCAATAGCGGCCAGCAGGTGTGGAACCAGACCCTGGCGCAATCGACGCGTACCAACGCCCTGTCGGAAATCCGCGATATTTCCGGTCGTCCGCTGGTCGCCAATAATCTCGTCTATGCCGCCAGCCATTCGGGCGTCTTCTCGGCGCTGGATGCCAAGTCGGGTCAGCGTCGCTGGTCGGTCAGCGCCGATTCCACCAATGCCCCGTGGGTGGCCGGCGATGCTGTCTATCTTTCGACCTTGCAAAGCGAGCTGATGGCCGCCAATGCCGCGTCGGGTCAGGTCTATTGGCTGGTCGATCTCAATCAGGGTCGCGCCAAGACCAAGAAAAGTTTCTTCGGCATGGGCGGTGAAAAGAAGGTCAAGAACCTGCCGGTGTGGACCGGCCCGATTCTGGCCTCTAACCGCCTGATCATGGTCAATTCCGAAGGCGAAATGGTTGCTTTTGACCCCAAGACCGGCGCGCGCAAGGAGACGCTGAAACTGGGTGATGCGGCCTATCTGGCCCCCATCGTGGTGGGGGACAAGCTGTTTGTCCTGACCGACAAGGCGAAGCTGATCGCCGTTCAGTAAGCCAAGCCAAAGCTATGAACATTCGGATGCAGGAGGCCAGCCTCCTGCATCTTTTCTTTTTTTTACTTAGTTTATCCTGTAATAACCTCTGCATGACCTTAAAAATCGCTATTGTCGGCCGTCCGAACGTCGGCAAATCCACCCTTTTCAACCGTCTTGCGGGCAAGAAACTGGCCATTGTCGATGACCAGCCCGGCGTGACGCGCGACCGCCGCTATGCTTCGGGCCATATCGGCGACATTGATCTTGACCTCATCGACACCGCCGGTTTCGAAGACGTGGCCGATACCTCGCTCGAAGCGCGGATGCGCCAGCAGACCGAAAAAGCCATCGAGGAATGCGACGTCGCCCTGTTCGTCATGGACGCCCGCGAAGGCGTCGTGCCGCTTGATCGCATCTTTGCCGACATCCTGCGCTTCAAGGACAAGCCGGTTATCCTGATCGCCAACAAGGCGGAGGGCCACGCCGGTTTTGCCGGGGCCGAAGAGGCGCACGTTTTGGGCTTCGGCGCGCCGCTGCACCTGTCGGCCGAGCACGGGGAGGGGATTTCCGAGCTTTATGAGGCGCTGGAAAAGTACCGCCAACTGATCGAAGGCGACTTCATCGCCGATGAGGACGAAGACGAGGATGAGGACACCAAGCCCGTCCGCATCGCCATTATCGGGCGTCCGAATGCCGGTAAATCGACCCTGATCAACCGCCTGCTGGGCGAAGACCGTCTGCTGACCGGGCCAGAGGCGGGTATTACCCGCGACTCGATCTCGGTCGATTGGGAATATGAAGGGCGCAAGATTCGCCTCGTCGATACGGCGGGTCTGCGGCGCAAGGCGCGCGTGCAGGAAAAGCTGGAAAAGCTTTCGACCGCCGACACCATCCGCGCCATCACCTTCGCCGAGGTGGTGATCCTGGTCATGGATCAGGAAAACGCCTTTGAAACGCAGGACCTTCAGATTGCCGATCTGGTCGAACGCGAAGGCCGGGCCCTGATCTACGTCATCTCCAAATGGGATACGGTCGAAGAGCCGCAGGCGCGCCTGCACGAACTGAGCGAGATCGCCGAGCGCATGTTGCCGCAACTGCGCGGGGCCCCGTTCGTGGCCCTGTCGGCGCTGAACGGGCGCGGCCTCGATCGCCTGATGCCCGCGGTGCTCAAGGCCTATCGCAACTGGTCGGCCAAGGTGAAGACGCGCGACCTCAATGACTGGCTGAAACTGGCCATTCAGCGTCACCCGCCCCCCGCCGTGGACGGCAAGCGCATCAAGCCGAAATATATGGCGCAGACCAAGGGTCGTCCGCCCACCTTTGTGCTGTTCGCCAGCCGGGCCTATGCCATGCCGGCTCACTATCAACGCTATCTTATCAACAGCTTGCGCGAATCTTTTGATATGCCGGGCGTGCCTATTCGCCTGAGCGTCAAGGCCAATGCCGGGGTCAATCCGTTTGATGAGGGCGGCAGCAAGGACACCAGCGGACCACCGCGTGTGCGCGCCAAGCCGAAGGTCAAGCCGGGCGAAAAGCCGGCCCACCCCAACCGTGTCAAGCAGAAGCCCAAGGGCATGCCAGCGACGCCCAAGGTGGTGGTCAAGGCGCGCACTTCGCGCAGCCTTGGGCCTTCGACCAAGCCCGGTGCCGCCGCCCCCGGCGGCCGCAGCAAACCCGCGGGCAAGGGTAAGCGGTAAACTCATCCTCCCCTACCTATCGGGGGAGGATGAAGTTAAAAACTCCCGGTGCCGCTGAATAGGGTGCGGGTTTCGCCGCCGATCCAGATATCGCCTTTGGCTTCTGAAACATGGATGCGCCCGGCGCGGCCCAGCTTCGTACCCTGAGCCGCCACATAGGGCGCGGTGGCGCGACCATCAGCCAGCAGGCACTGGGCGACCGAGGCATTGAGCGAACCCGTCACCGGGTCTTCGATAATGCCGCCCGTGGCGTCACTGAATAGGGCGCGGATTTCAAAGGCCGTTTCGTGACCCGTCGGATGCGCGCCGACCAGACCGATTTCAACGCGGCGATCCAGATAACGCAGCGGATCGACGGCCAGCACGGCGTCGGCGGAGGCCAGTTGCACCAGTACCCAGCCGGGGCCATTGTCGGCCCATTCGACGCTGACGATGCTGTCTGGCTCTATGCGCAGCACCTCGATAATTTCGGACCGTTTGGCCGCATCGACGGGCCCCTTGCGCACCAGCGGCGGCGCGGCAAAGGCCGGCCGGTCGCCGTCAAAGCGCACACGGACCAGACCGACCGCGCATTGCTGTACCACCTCGGTCTTGTGCGAACCGGCCGCCAGACGCCACGCATGGGCCGAGCCCAGCGTCGGATGCCCGGCAAAGGGCAGTTCGCGGTCCAGCGTAAAGATACGCACGCGGTAGTCGGCGTCGGGCGTCTCCGGCGGTAGCAGGAAGGTCGTTTCCGACAGGTTGAACCAGCGCGTGATGCGCTGCATGTCTTCGGTCGTCAGGCCCTCTGAGTCGAGCACCACGGCCACCGGATTGCCGCTGAACGGCCCGGAATGGAAGACATCGACCAACTGAAAACGGCGGTTCATTACATTCTCCGGTGCCGCATCTGTAAGTCTCAAATCGGCATCGCCGTTTGAGAGGGGGGAGGTTGCAGCGATAACTCATTTTTTCTCCTCCCTACGCTTTGCGTGGGGAGGTGGCAGCGAGCGAAGCGACGCTGACGGAGGGGTGTAAGATACCCCTCCGCCTCGTAAACTCGGCACCTCCCCATGATATGGGGAGGAGGAAGATCGACAAGATTAAATCGTAACCATGATCTAAAGTTGCCCCAACAATCTGCCCAGCTTGCGGATCAGCTCGTCGATCTCGGCCTCCGTCACGTCCAGCGGCGGGCGGAAGCGGATCGAGTCGGTGCCGGCCCCCAGCAGCAACAGCTTCTCTTGTTCCAGTGCCATGTCGATCAGACGCCCCTTGTTCGGCGCATAGAGCAGGCTGAACCCCTGATAGAGGCCAAGTCCGCGCACATTGCCGAGCGTATCGGGATATTTTTCAACGAGGGTGTTCAGCCCGCCAAACAGACGCGCGCCCTTGCTTTCGACGCTTTGCAGCAGGCCTTCGTCCTCGACGATCCGCCATTCCTCGCAAAAGCGCACCATGTCGGAGAGGGTGCCGCCCCAGGTCGAATCGAGCACGCCGATATCTTCCATCGAGTTGAGCATATAGACGACGCCATTGCCGAACTTTTTGGCCGTGGCGACGGCCTGCGGCGGGTGGGGGACGTCGAACAGGTCGATGGAAAAGACCTCACCCGTCTGTCCGCCGGAGGTTTGCACCTCATCCAGCCCCCAGGCGATGCCATGATGGTGACACAGGCGCGACAGCTCCTGATAGAAGCGCGGCAAGGCCAGGCGATGGCCCCCCGCCCCCTGAAGCGGCTCAAGAATGACCCCGGCGATTTCATCGCGATAGGTGGACATCAGATAGTCGAGCGTCGCCAGACACTTATCGACTTCGCGCTGGTTGTCGGCTTCACGGCGACGGCTGTCATATTCGGGGAAGGGCACCTGAAGATTGCCCTGAATCAGGCCCTGATAGTCGCGCGTGGCGATGGGGTCGTTCGACAGCTTGGTGATATTGAGCGCATAGACGGTGCGCCCGTGGAAGGCCTGCTCAAAATAGATGAAGCGGTGGTTGAGCACCGTTTTGCCCTGCGCCTGCATCTTCTTGTGGTGGAGATTGATGAGGTATTTCATCATATTCTCAACCGCTTCGGCGCCGGAATTGACCGCATAGACCTCGACGCGCTCCCCCCGCATACACTTGGGACGCAACGCGTGCAGCAGGCGGTAATAGTCGAGACATTCGCGCGTCAGGAAGTCCGGATTGGCCATCTTGGTATTGGCGGCCACCACCAGTCGGCGCATATAGTCGGGCTCATACAGGCGCGGGTGGTTGTAGCCGATCAGGCGCGACCCGTAGAGGCCGCACCAGTCGGTGATGCGGTCACCATCGACGGTCGCCAGCTCCAGACCGCGCGACGCTTCCAGATCGACGACGAACGGATAGGGCTCGGCGATGACGTACTGCGACAGCTCGTCGAGAAGCGCGGCGCTGCCGGGTTTGGGGAAGGTGAGATCGGGAATGAGCATGGCCTGGGTCATGAGTTTATTTGACCCGAATCCCGCAAAAAGTGAACCAGAAACCTTTGTTTTTCTGGAAAAATCTTGGTGGGTTATGCGTGGCCGGAATGAGTCCATTCCCGGAAGTGGATCGTTTCCAGCGTCGGCACGCGATCGGCACGCGCCAGTTCGACCATCAGCGGGATGATCTCTTCAGGCAAAGGCAGGGTTTCGGGGTCTTCGCCCGGAAACGCCTCGGCGCGCATCCGGGTGCGCATGGCCCCCGGATTGACAAGGGCGCAGCGGATAGAGGTCACTTCCATCTCGTCGGCCCAGGTGCGCACCAGCGCCTCCATCCCGGCTTTCGAGGCGGCATAGGCCCCCCAGAAGGCGCGCGGGTTTGAGGCGGCGCCCGACGACACGAAGATGGCCCGCGCCGCATCCGACAGCTTCATCACCGGCTCAAGCTGACGGATCAGACGGTAGGTGGCGTTGAGGTTCAGCGTGATGACGCGGTTGAAGTCCTTGGGTTCATAGTGCGAAACGGGGGTCAGCGACCCCAGAGTCGCCGCCGCATGGACGAAGATGTCGAGCTTTTTGAACCGCTCATAGATGGCCCCGCCGATGCGTTCCAGCGCGGCCCCGTCGGCGAGATCGAAGGGGATCAGGGTGGCGTGACGACCGGTTTCGGCAAAGATCTGATCGTCCAGCTCCTCGAGCGCGCCGCTGGTGCGGGCGCAGGCGATCACATGCGCCCCGGCGCGCGCCAGACCCAGCGCCGTCGCCCGGCCAATGCCACGCGACGCACCGGTGATCAGGGCGATACGCCCCTGCAAAAGGGTGTCGGTCATCGCCCCCGTCTTCATCGCCCTGTCCTTCTTATTTTTAGTGGGTATTGGCCAGAAGCGACAATTGCTGACCGCTGGCTTCGGCTTCGGCGGCGATCTCCTTGTCCGTCAGACGGGTCGGATAGTCGCCGGTAAAATAGTGGTCGGTATATTGCGGCTGATCGTTGTTGCGGCCGTCGTGGCCCATCGCCTTGTACAGGCCATCGACCGAGAGGAAACCGAGCGAGTCGCATTCCAGCATCTGGCGCATCTCCTCGATGGAATGTTGCGCCGCCAGCAGCTTGGCGCGGTCTGGCATGTCGATGCCGTAATAGTCGGGCCACAGGATGGGGGGCGAGGCCGATCGCAGGTGGACTTCCTTGGCGCCGGCAGCGCGCACCATGCGTACAATCTTCACCGAGGTGGTGCCGCGCACGATGGAATCATCGATCAGGATGACCTTCTTGCCTTCCAGTACGACGCGGTTGGGCGAATGCTTCTTGCGCACCCCCAGATCGCGGATGTTCTGGGT
>NZ_JAIXSV010000152.1 GCF_027484505.1 Asticcacaulis sp. | reverse complement strand
CAACACATTGTCGGGTAGGACCACGGCGGCGCGGCCCCCCGGTTTCAGCCCGCGATAGATATGCTGTAGAAAGCATAGCTGCTTGTTGCTGGTGGGGAAGGTCAGGTCGTCGCGGGTGGGCAATCCCCCGCCCTTCTTGGTGCCAAAGGGTGGGTTGGTCAGGATCAGGTCGGCCCTTTCCAGCGCCGATCCATCGGGCGACAGGGCATCGCCCACATGCACCGGCCCCTCGATCCCATGCAGGATCAGGTTCATCAGGCCCAGACGCTGTGCATCCTGCACCAGTTCCAGCCCCTGAAAGGCGCGCACCCGCTGAAAATACTGCATGGATTCGGGCAGGGTGAACAAATCCTCCGTCTGCCCCTTGATGTAACGGTCGGCGGCGATCAGGAAGCCGCCGGTGCCAGCGGCGGGGTCCTGCACCACCTCCCCCGGCTGTGGCCGCATCAGGGAAACCATGCTGTCGATCAAACAACGCGGGGTGAAATATTGCCCGGCCCCGGACTTCTTCTCCTCCGCGTTCTTCTGCAACAACCCTTCATACAGATCGCCCAGCCCCTCTGTCCGGGCGGAGTACCAGTCCAGCCCGTCCAGATGATCGACCAGCGTTTTCAGGTTGGTCGGGCGTTTCAGGAAGGTCTGCGCATTGGCATAAATCTCCTGCACCCGCTCACTGCCCTCCGCCCCCAGGCGGATCAGCATCTGGCGATAGAAGGTCAGTTGCTCCGTCCCCGTCTGCCGCTTCAGGTCGGCCCAACGCAGGCCGGGCGGAATGTTGGGCGCATGCTTGCCCTCCTCCGCCCCCGTCTCCTCCGCCATTTTCAGGAACAGCAGATAGGTGAGTTCGGTCACATACTGGTGATAGGTGATGCCGTCATCCCGGAGGACGTTGCACAGGTTCCAGAGCTTGGAGACGATGTCGAGGGTGGTCATTTAGCTAATCATTTCTACCAGTTATACCATCACCAAAACGCTCCATTCTTGGAGCATGTATGTAACCAACCAAATTTCTGAACATGGTTTCATCAACCTTAATAAGCTGTACACCATCCTGAGGCTCACCGTAGGAAATTGGATTACAATTATGCTCATTCTCATAAAGCTCAACACTATAAACTACACGGCCATTATGCCTAATAAACACACACAATATAGCATTGTTCCTCACAACACCCGCACAATGCTCTTCTTCAAGAAAACAGTGTTCGGCACCCGCAACCTCGCCACGCCGCAGATCATGAATTGAGTGATTGACGATATGGGACTCAAAATCGTCCAAATTCAATTTGTAACACCACTCACCAGCAGGCTCAAACCTAAAACTCCTAAACCGCTCTCCATCCCGAACAAACATTCTGTCCAAAACAAGATCGAGATCTACCTTATAATGGTAACTGCCATAACCATATGATTCAACCTCCATTTCAAATGAGTATATTGAGTAATTTTCTAAAACTCTCAAATATCCACCACTTATCCAAGCAGCAGAAAAAGAGCATCCAGATACGTTTTCTAGAAAGGTTCCTATAATCTTTTCTTCAGAAAAGAAGAATCCTATAGAAGCCAAAAGAATATTTTTAATTTCTTGATCTGCGCTTAATTTTTTATCTAATATTAATACTTTATCTTTATTTTTTTCGGAAAAATATTTATCAAGCAGCCATCCACCCTCCCCAATACAATAATCTCCACCGCGATGAAATTCTGAATTCTTAAATTCGAATTTGAACGTTTCAAAACAAAGAGCATTAGTAAAAAATCCTACGATTGATAGATCTGCAATTTTTTCTTCATTCTTAATATTAGTGAAAACTGCAGATATTTTTTTAAAAAAATCCTCTATAGAACATGAAAAATCATCATCCTTAAGGACACGAATTACAGCAGCTGCTTCGATTCGAGAACCAGCCCAACATATTACTAATTCATTAGAAATAAAAACAATCTTATTCTCCATATCGACTATTTGTTGATGGTACTCCAGTGGAACAAAAATATCTGGTTCATTCAACACTGGTATTGAAATGTGACTACCATCGGAACCAACTCGTGTAATTCTGCTATCAGATATCACGAACGGACAACCATTATATCTACCAACAAAAGCCGCAGTCATTAAACCACCCTCCTCCAGATTCTGTCGTGAAAAGCGAGCAAAACATCATCAAGCCCGCCCCCGAACACCCGATCCAGCCGCGCAAAGCCGCCCCCGGCGGCCTTGAACTGTCCGCTGTCCAGGCTGTCGCGGTCTACCACCACTTCCCGCTTCATTTGAAGCGCAATCCGTTCCAGCCATTGCCGCTGCACGTGCGTCCAGGACCGTTCTGCCAGGATCGCCGCCAAGGCCCGGTCCACCCGCATCTCATAGGGGATCAGCGGGTCGCCCAGGGCCGCTTGGCGGATATAGCCGATGATGCCGGCGGCGACGTCGACATGGCGGGCGTCGCGGAAGGCGGCGCGCAGGTCGGTCTCCTTGAAGCCCTTTTCCTCCAGCAGCAGCCTGATCTCCCGCAACTGCGCGCGGGTCAGGTCGCGTGGGCGTTGGGCGATGATGGTTAGCGCCGGGATGGCATTGATCTGGGTCTTCAGGAAGGTTTCAAAGGCCGACAGGTAATCTTCCGGCCTGGTGAAGCCGGGGCCATAGCCTTGGGCAGTGCCCAAATAGGTATCGGCATGGTCCGACACGGGCAGGCGCACAGGCCCCATCTCCCCCGCCCGGTCCAGCCAGTCGATCAGCGGGGTCAGGTTGGTCAACATACCCGCCGCCTCCACCGGGGTGGCCTGGCGCAGGCGGGTGACCAGATCAGTAGGGGACAGACCGCCGGCCAGATGGCTGAACCGGTCGGCCCGCGCATCGTCGCGCTGATACCGATGGCGGTGGCGCTGCATCTTGGCCACGATCTGGTCCAGCAGATAGCGGGCCTTTTCCGCGCGGTGGGTGGCGTCGGGTTCGGCGCTGTCAGGATCGGGGGGCGGGCCGCTGTCATAGCCGTCCGCCGCCTCTGCCATGCCGCCGTCCGTGGGTGGTGCGGGCGGGGGCAGGCCCACGGTTTCGGTCAATTCCTCCAGCAACTGCCCAAACCGGATGGCTGGGTTGGCCACCACGGGCCTGACCGCGCTGACCGCCTGCATCTGGGCATAGATGCCGACGGCATCGAGGATGCGGTATTCGATCTTGCCAATCTCTGGGCATAGCCGCGTGGCGCGACCGATCATCTGTTCATAGAGGATGCGGCTGGACACCCGGCGCACAAAGACCAGATTCACAATCTCCGGCACGTCGATGCCCGTGGTCAGTAGGTCGACCGTCACCACGATGCTGGGCAGGCGTTCATTCTTGAAGGCGCGGATACGCTGGCTGGGGCGGTCGACCGACCCGGTGATCTTCTCCACCGCCGCTTCCTCCAGCGTGCCATAACGGGCGCGCATCGCAATGCGGATTTCATCGACCAGGATGTCGGCATGTTGGTCCGTCACCGCGAAGACCAGGGTCTTGCCGGGCAGGGCCGGGTCGATATGCTCGGCAATGCCCTCTGCCACGGCGGCGTTAT
>NZ_JAIXSV010000313.1 GCF_027484505.1 Asticcacaulis sp. | reverse complement strand
TACCGGTCGGCCGCCATGAACCGCATCACCCCGGCCGGCTTTGCGCAGTTGAAAGCGCTGGGGATCAAGACCAATGTCGATTTCCGCGCCACACAGGAACGCGCCAGCGCCCCGGCCGTGTGGCCCGCCGACATGAAGGTCGCCGTCTATTCGCAGGACTACGACATGGACATGACGCCCTTCATGGCCTTTTTCCAGAAGGGCAATGTCACCGCCGAAGAGACCCGCGCTATGATGGCGGGCTTCTACCGCGATGCTCCGTTCAAGTTTGCCGGTCAGTACAAGCGCCTGATGCGCCTGATTATCGACGGTGAAACCCCGCTGGTCTATAATTGCTCGGCGGGCAAGGACCGCACCGGTGTTGCCACGGCCCTCATTCTGACGATTCTGGGCGTGCCGCGCACCACGGTGACCGAAGACTATCTGCTGTCCAACCGCTACTACACCCCCGACATGCCCAAGGCCGGCGAAAAGGAAGACCCGATGATGGCGGCCTTCCGTCGCCTGCCGCCGGAGGTGGTTCAGGCCCTGATGGGGGTCGATGCGCGCTATCTCGACGCCGCGTTTGCCGCCATTGACTCCCGTGAAGGCGGCTGGGAGCGCTATGTGCGCGAAGATCTGGGCCTCAGCGCCGCCGATGTGGCCGCCCTGAAGACGCGCCTCCTTAAATAGCCGAACGCGTAAGAGTGCAATCCGATAAAGCGGACACCACTTTGTCGGATTGCACCCTGGTCGCAAACCCTAAAACCGGCGGGCGTCCGGGTGATCCACGCGAACCTCGGGAATATCAAAGGCCCGGATGACGCCCTTGGGGCGGCTGATCGCATACAGCCGGCGGCCCTTGACCGTCTTGTCCCAGACAAAGGCCTGCCCCTCGGCGGCGATGTCGATGGTCGCCAGATGGATCAGAAGCGGCCCCAGACGCGGCTTGGCCAGCACATAAAGCTCGGTGCGGTCATGCCCCAGCAGATAGAGCAGGCCGTCCGGGCCGATACCGCCACCGGAGGCCGCATTGGGGGCCATGCGTGCCTGAACCGCGTCGGGGATCAGCCAGCCGCCGGTGCGTCGCCACTGCGCGTCATAGGTAACGATGGCGCTGTAGCGGCTGCTCTTGAACCCCGTGCCGCCCTTGTCGTCATAATGGGCAAAGCCGGCCATATAGCCGCCCCGATAGGGCTCAAAAAAGGTTAGTGAGCCTTCGTCCAGCAACCCCAGACTATGGCTGCGTTTATGGGTCATGGTGCGGGCGTCGAACACCTCGACCGAAGACCCCATAGGCACTTCGGGGAAGTTGGAATTGGCGCACCACAGTTCGTTATGGGCCGCGTAGCACGAATTGATGTGGCGGATAGGCCCGTTGCGCGGGCTGGTCCAGCGGGCGATCAGCGCCCCGCTCTGCTTGTCGTACTTGCCGATGATCGAATTGACCACCGCATAGACGTAGCGGCCATCGACCGCCACGCCCTGACGGGCTTCCGGGGCGGAATATTCGCTGATCAGCCTGGCCGTCGCGGTCTGCACTACCGGCGGCGTCCACTCTTCCAGCATCGGGAAGCCGCTCGATTGAGCGGCCACCGGCGATACCGTCAGGGTCAGCAGGGCGGCAAGGGCGAGAGCGCGCATATCAGGCCTCATTTCAACGGCAGGGCATAGACGGCGATGTGATTGGCGACCGGACGCTCGCGCCCCGGTACGCCGGTATGGATGGGGCGGTTCAGCACGTCCGGCTTGTGGTCGGTTCCCTCTCTGACAAGGGTCGAAGAACCGCCGCCATCCAGATTGATGGCGTCCGCCGCGCCGAGAGCCACAAACAGGTCTGTCAGTTCTGTGAGGGTCGCCCCTTCGCTATAGCCCTTCTGGCGGCCATCGACGACCACCAGCCAGACGGTGCGACCATCTGCCGACACACCGATGGCGGTGCGCGGGGCGCGGGTCATGGCGTAGTTGTTATCGAAGGCCAGAAAGCTCTGCGCGTGCCGATCGCTGAGCAGGCGCGGCCCCGCAGCGACGGCGTCGGTTTGCCCCGCCGGGCAGACCTGACCCTCGCGGATCAGCACCTGCGCCGCCTTGAAACAGACGATAGAGTTGACGCGGATATCGAGATCGGTCTCGACCGGCGAGACCCTCTGCCCATGCGACAGGGCGGCACCGGAGACGTTAACCGGGTCACCGCTTTTGGGGTAATAATCATCCGCCCCCTTGCTGCCGCCCGCAAAGGGCAGGAAGTAGCTGGCATTGATCACGATCTGCGCCCCGGAACGGCGCTGATATTCGCTGGCCGTCAGGGCAACGTGTTCCATGCCTTTCGAGCGGTCGCCCGGCGTCACCTCAAAGTGCAAACCCGCCCGCGTCAGGTCCAGCGTCACGATGTGCGCCACCATGGGCTCATTGCCGCCTCGCACCCGCTTTTCGTAGCGGACGCCGTCGAACAGCGGCGTGGCGGGGGCTTCGAGACTGAACGGCGGCAGGGGTTCGGCCTGAACCGCTACGGGGATTGACAGCAGCAGTAGTGCCGCAAGAACAGATTTCATATTTTGAACTCACAAAAAGAAGCGGACAGGCCGAAGCCTGTCTAGGGCCTGCCTATTGCTTGAAGGCAACACCCAGCCAGAACTGGCGACCGAAATAGTTGAGGTCACGCACTCCGTACTGATCGTAGTTTTCGCGATGCTGGTCTGTCAGGTTACGGATTTCGCCGATGATCTGATAGCGGCCCAGAGAATAGCGGGCCGTAAAATCAACCTGCTTCCACGCCTTGTCATAACGGTTGGTCGAAGGGTCCGTCGTTGAGAAGGAGGTGTAGCGTTCCCCGGTATAGGCATAGGAGACGCGCGCCTTCAGCGGGCCATCTTCGTAGAAGAGCGCGACATTGGACTGATGCTCCGGCTGACGGTTCAGACGGTCGGTGCGCACGCCGTTCGGCAGGTCCGCCCGGCCGTGCAGACGGGTATAGTTGGCCGATGCGCCGAAATGCCGCAACAGGCCCGGCAGGACATCGAAATTGTTCTTGATCACGCTGAATTCGACACCGGATATGCGCGAATTGGCCACGTTCTGCGGCTGGGTCACCGTATATTCAGCCCCGTCAATGATCGTCTTGCCGAGCGTTATCGAATAGATTTCATCCTTCAGGTCTTTAGCGAAGGCCGCGACCGAAATCATGCCCGCCTTGTTGGGGAAGTAGATTTCCAGCGCCGCATCGTAGTTCTTTGCCTTACGCGGCTTCAGATCGGGATTGCCGCGTGACAGCGTCAGGCTGCTCGCATTGAGACTTTCATTGGTGCCAAGATCGGAAGGGTTGGCGCGACCAATGGCCTCAAAATAGGCCGTGCGGAACTTAAGGTTCGGCAGGATGGTGTAGCTGAAGACCACCGAAGGCAGGAAGTTGTCATAAGTGCCCTTGCGATTCAGCTCCGTGACCGTGTTGCCATTGACGCGGTAACCATTCACTTCGGTCGCCGTATCCTCGTAGCGGCCGCCAAAGATCAGGCTGTGGCGTTCACCGGCGTGGCGCAGTTG